>JAIFWN010000014.1 GCA_019658995.1 Candidatus Parcubacteria bacterium | reverse complement strand
TTCTAGCTATAACTGAGGTCTTTGCCATACAAAATAAAAATGCCTTAGAGGCGTTTCGCTATATTATCAGAAAAAATAAGGGATTTCAAGGCTTTAATATTGGTTATTTCTTGCCTTTTTCCTCTTCTTTTTTGAACGGGAAACCGAGATGCTCGAGGAAGTCCTGGGCTTCTTTTTTGCTCTTAGCGGTAGTGACTATGGTAATAGCCAGGCCGAAGACGTCCTTGAGCTCTTCGTCGGAAGTCTCGGGGAAAATGGTGTGCTCTTTGATACCGAGAGTGTAGTTACCCATCTCATCGACAGCGGTACGCGAGATACCGCGGAAGTCTTTGGTACGAGGGAGAGAGATATGTATGAGGCGCTCCAGAAAGTCGTACATGCGAGAGCCGCGGAGTGTAACCTGATAGCCGACGACATCGCCCTGGCGGCTCTTGAAATTGGCCACCGCCACTTTGGCTCCTCGGGGAGCGGCTTTCTGTCCGGTGATCTTAAGCAGTCTGTCCTCCACGACCTTCATCTTGTTCTTATCTTTGTACGATCCCACGCCGGTCGAGACCACGACCTTGACGATGCGCGGAGACTGCATAGGGTTCTTGTACCCCAGAGTCTTCATCTCTTTGTAGGCCTTGCTGACCTTGGTCTTGAGGTTTTCCATATTTATACCTTTATCTTCACGTTAGAAGCATCGATTGGATAAGCTCTCTCGATAATCTGGCCCTTGCCTTCCTTTTTTGTTTTCTTTTCGTGGACTTTTTTGATATTGACGCCCTCAACAAGAACCTTGTTGGTACGTGGAAAGGCGCGCTCGATCTTGCCGGACTTGCCCTTGTCCTTGCCAGTGAGCACTATTACGCTGTCGCCTTTCTTTACGTGCATGATCAATTATTTATACGACTTCTGGTGCCAGAGAAATAATTTTCTGGAATCCCCTCTCCCCGATCTCTCTCGGTATGGGGCCGAATATGCGTCCAGCCATTGGCTCCTCCTTGGCATTGTCGAGGATGACAACCGCGTTCTCGTCGAAGCGCACATAAGATCCGTCGCTTCTGCGGTAAGGCGCGCGGCTTCTGACGACCACCGCGTATAGAACATCCTTCTTCTTAACCTGCTTCCTCGGTTCGGCCTTCTGTACCGAGAGCACCACGATATCACCGATTCTGGCATAGCGCTTCTTGGAGCTCCCGAGCACCTTGAAGATGCGCCCAATCTTGGCGCCGGAGTTGTCTGCTATTTCGACTATTGAGCGGGGCTGAATCATGTTATTTTCCTACTATGAAATGTTTGTCTTTCGATATCGGTTTGGTTTCGATGATTTCCACTTTGTCACCGATACTCTTGGTATTGCCGGCGTCATGAGCCTTGAACTTCTTGGAACGCTTGATGAACTTGTCGTACTTGGGATGCTTGACAAAGCGCTCGACCAAAACGACGACCGTATCCTTCATCTTATTGCTAACCACTGTTCCTTGGAGTTTTTTACTCATATTAATTATTGGCGGGCGACGATTTTGGTTTTAACCGGGAGCTTGGTACCGGCCTTCCTCAGTGCTTCCTTGGCAGCCACCTCCGGGATACCGTCGACTTCAAAGAGGACTCTGCCGGCCCTGACTGGGGCTACGTATCCCTGGAGGTCGCCCTTGCCCTTACCAAGCTTCACTTCGGCGGGCTTTGCAGTATAAGGCATGTCGGGGAAAATGCGAATCCAGAGCCTTCCGGATTTGCCTATCGAGCGCGAGAGCACCTTACGGGCCGCCTCTATCTGATTGCTCTTGATCCGGGCCTGATCCATAGCCTTGAGTCCGAAGGAGCCAAAGGCCACCGTAATACCGCGAGTCGCTGCGCCAACCTTCATGGGGTTCTTCCTCATGGTGTGCCACTTGCGGTATTTGACTTTCTTAGGGAATAACATGACGGTTTAATTTATGGAAATTATTTCTGACCCTCTTTATCTTTATCAAAAACTTCTCCGCGGTAGATCCAGACCTTCACTCCTATAGTGCCGTAAGGCATGACAGCTTTGGTTGCGGCGTAATCGACGTCGGCCCGGAAGGTCTGGAGAGGAATGCGTCCGAGCTTACGGTCTTCTGTGCGGCTCATGGTAGCTCCGCCGAGGCGTCCGGCGAGAAAAATTCTGACGCCCTCCACATCGCGGTTGGCCATGACCTTCTCGAGCATCGACTTCATCACTCTGCGGAAGGGCAAGCGCTTCTCGAGACCGTCGACAACCATCTCGGCTACGATAGCGGCATTGCTTTCCGGACTCTTAACCTCCTTGATATCGAGCTTCAGCTCCATTTTTGCGGGCAGAAGTTTCTTCTTTTCCAAAAGCTTTTTTACTTCTGCGAGGAGCTTCTGAGACCCGTCGCCGGCGCGGCCGATAATCATGCCCGGACGGGATGTGGAGATAATGACACGAATGTGCTTCTGAGACCGTTCAATCTCAATATCGGCCACGAAGTTACCTTTCAATTTCTTTTCGAGGAATTTGCGTACAAGGACATCGGCTTCGAGGAATTCCTTGAACTTACCCTTAGGCGAGAACCAGCGGCTCTTCCAGTCGCGGAGTATCCCTAGCCTATGTGAATATGGATGTACTGTATGTGACATGTTATTTCTTTGCGGGTTTCTCGGCGAGGATGATATCGATATGAGAGGTACGCTTCCTTATCGGATTGGCCATTCCGCGTGAGCGCGGGCGTCGGCGATAAAGTATTGCTCCCCCGTCTACGCTCACCTTCTTGACTATAAGGTTTGGAGATTTACCTGCGTTGGCATGAGCCGAAGACAGAAGCTTCCTCAGCGGAAGGCCCGCTCTCTTGGGAACATAAGTAAGGATATCGAGGGCCTCTTCCACGCTCTTTCCTCTTATGAGATCAGCGACTACGCGCACCTTGCGGGGAGACTGACGGTAATTATTGAGAGATGCGCGTGCTTCGGCCATAAATTATTTCTTAGTTTCGGTAGCGGCCTTGGCGCTTTTAGCTGCGGCGATCTCGCCCTCCTTAGCCTTGGTCTCAATCTCCTTCTGCATCTTACCGCCGTGCTTGACGAACTTCCTGGTCAGGGAGAACTCTCCGAGCCTGTGACCAACCATATCTTCGGTAACAAAGACTTCTATATGATCCTTGCCATTGTGGACTCCAAAGGTGAATCCGACCATCTCCGGAGCGATTTGGCTTGCCCTTGCCCATGTTTTAATAACGCCCGTAGTGCCCGGCTTCTTGCCCTCGATCTTCTTCATTACTCGGGGGTCGACGTATGGTCCTTTGTAGCTCGATCGTGTCATTGCAAAACAAAAAGCGTGAGAACGCTTGTGCGGAATATAGTATAGAAATCAAGCCATATTGTCAAATTATTGATATCATGGACCCATGCAATCGGACCGGATGAAGCAAATGGCCGAGGAAAGGGCCCGACTTGAGGAGGAAAAGGTTAAAAACCCCTCCCTCTTCCCGGCTACTACCTGGTCCGACGACAACCATTCCCTGGAGACTTTAGGCATCCATATACCAGAGAAGGACCTTCTGCCTCGAGGCTTCCTCAAGCTATTACCGAGCGACTTCATTGTTGAGGAAGTGGCTGTTGACGGCCGCCAGACCAGCGTGGACGGCCACCAGGACATAGCCGACTCAGCCGGTGATACTGTCTATGCCACGCTCGTAAAATGCGGCCTTTCCACTCTCGAAGCTGTCGACGAATTAGCCAAGCTGCTTGGCACGACCAAAGATAAAATTCAGTATGCCGGCATCAAGGATAAAGACGCCATTACCTCGCAGGAAATCTCCATGCGCGGCATTCCGAAGGACAGGGTTCTTGAAGTCAGCTCTCCCCATTTATTTCTTAAAGATGTACGTACCGGCAAGGGAGTGATACAAAAGGGCGGTCTCAAGGGAAACCGCTTCACCATCCTCGTCCGCATAGGAGAGGATACGTCCGACACCAGGAGAATGAAAAAAGCCGTGGAACAGATTGAATACCTCAAGGAAAACGGTTTTTACAACTTCTTCTATCTCCAGCGCTTCGGCACTCCGAGGCTAAACAATTACAAATGGGGTATTTCCATACTCAAGGGCGATTACGAGAAAGCCGTAAGAGGTCTCATATCAGACCCGGGCCTCAGGGAAATCCCCTATTTCCTTGAAATGAGAAAAGGAATCATTGCCCTGGCTCCGGACTGGGCGGCTGTTCTTCTGAAGCTCAAAGAATTCCCGCTGGTCTTTCCCAGTGAAATCAAGGTCGTAGAGCACCTGGTGCAAAAGCCGGGTGACTTTGCCGGCGCGCTCCAAAAAATCGAGGATCAGGTAATGCTCTGGGTAAGTGCGGTGTCTTCGCTAGTCTACAACCGCAAGCTCTCGGCTTACATCATGGCCGGAGTAAAGCCTCCCCGCACCCTGCCATTGTTTCTATCGCCAGACCGCAACGACTGGCTGCCTTATGCGGATGATCTCGAGGGCGTGGGAATCTTCCCGCCCGATTTCAATAACCTCAGATATTTCCGCTCCATCATGCTCAAGCATCGGGAGATTGAGACCGTAGACCAGGCCGAGATACATAAAGCAGATATCATAAGCGAAGGCATAGTCATACAGTTCACTCTCGGTAAGGGCGAGTACGCCACCACTTTCCTCTCCCACTTCGTTACGCTTCTGGGCGGCAAGATCCCGGAAGACATGAGCGGAAATATTGTGGACGTCAAAAAAGCTTTAGGAGAAGGAGACACAAGCAATGTACTTGAGACCTTCAAAGAGCTGAACGTTACGAAAAAAATATAAAAAGAATGGGCCAGCCTTGCGGCTGGCCCTTGCCCTTGCGGGCGGTGCATCTACTTCATCTTGCTGAACTGCTTGAGGAGTCTCTCGATCTCCTCGGCGCTCA
>JAIFWN010000013.1 GCA_019658995.1 Candidatus Parcubacteria bacterium | reverse complement strand
CTTGCCATCGCCGACAATAGTGAGCGGTTTGCCTGACTTTCTTTGTTCAAGAAATATCGGTATAGCCGACGCGTAGGGACCTTTGGGATTTTGCCCATCTCCGTAAACATTGAAGTAACGCAGAGACACTGTCTCGACTTCGTAGATATCGCTAAATAGCCTCAGATACATTTCACTCTCGAGCTTCTGAAGCGCATACGGACTTTTGGGCCTGAGTTCGGCATCTTCCTTAACTGGCAAGCTCTCCTGATCACCATAAACTGCGGCTGAGGACGAGAATATTACCCGCCTCACTCCGGCATCGCGTGCGGCTATAAGCACATTGAGCGTACCGGTGAGATTGGTCAGATTCGTCTCCGCGGGATGATCTATGGAATACGGTACGGACGGCAATGCCGCGAGATGAAAGACACAATCCATACCGGAGAAGAGCGGCCTCAGGGTCTCAAGGTTGCGGACATCACGCTTCGGATCTTCCGCAATATCCACGACGCCTACTTCATGTCCCAGATTCCGGAGATCACGCACCAGATATGAGCCTATGAATCCGGCTCCGCCGGTCACTATGACCTTTTTCATCACCGAATTATAACCCGGCCCTGGAAAGAAGAGTCTTAATGGTGCGGAGAGCTATCTGAAGGTCGAGAAGGAGTGAACGGTTCTTGATGTAATAGAGATCGTATGAGAGCTTCTCTCTAGTGGCGGCAACAGCCTGGCCGTGATGCGGATGATTTTCATGATAAATCTGCGCCCACCCGGAGAGTCCCGGCTTTATGATATGCCGTACGTTGTAGTAAGGAATCTCTTTTTCATAAAGCTTCATGAGCGACGGCAGTTCCGGCCTCGGACCGACAAGCGAGAGATCGCCCCTGATAACGTTCCAAAACTGCGGAAACTCGTCTATGCGGCTCCTTCTCAGAAACCGGCCTATTCGAGTCACATATAGCTCAGTCCCGCCGTTTTTATAATTTCCTTCATCATTGCCGGTCATGGTACGGAACTTAACTATCTTTACTAACTTGTTGTTCTGCCCGATACGAGACTGAGTGATGAAGGCCGGTCCGCCGTCCTCGATCTTGATAGCTATATAAGCCGCAATATCGAATGGTATGGACAATATGAGAAGCCCGATACCGAGAAAGATATCCATCAGGCGCTTCAGGGCGTCGTAAGCCGTATTCCTGTGAGTCGAAATGTTCTCGAGAAACCAGTTGTATTTCAAAAGCGAGAGCGGTACGCGGTCGAATATGTCTTCATATACCCTGTGGAGATCTACAAAGCTCACGCTCGAGAAGATCAGATTGTAGAGGTGCGGCAAAATCGGCTCGACCCTGCTGTGTTCCAGATCGATGACGATAACAGAGACACCTTCGGCATAAATGCGTCCTACTATCTCGTCCCAGAATCCATCCTTCTCCACCCGGTCAAGATCGATTGAAGAGACGAAGCGTATGTTATAGATATCGTTGCGATTGACCTCTTCATGGAGTTCCCTCATCTCGCTTCCGGAGCCGATGATGATGGCATTTTCGGCCCGGCGGCTGCCGATGAACGAGTATCCGTACATTCTCCAGAGCAGTACCGCTACAAAGGAGACGGCAAGGTATATGAAGAGTACCGTCTTCGGTGTAATGCCGAAGAATGGTATGAAGTAGAAGAAGATGATTGCGATTACAGAGTTGGCAAGTAGAACGTTGAGAAGAATACTGGGTAGTTTTGACTTCAGTATGACCGTATGCTTTCCATAGAGACCGGCAATGTAGAAGACAATTATCCAGACAAAGAAAAGGATGGTGAAAGGCACGAGGTGGAGGTAGAAAGTCTCTCCGGCCGGGACGGACAGGTTACGCAGAAAGAGAGAAATCCAAAGAGATACGATAAGAAAAAATAGATCTCCAGCCAGGAGGATGAGCGGCTCCTTTTTGCCCAGAATCTGCATGTGGCGTGCATTATACCATAAATTATATATAATGGCCATAATGCGCATACTATATGGGATTACCAAGTCTAACTGGGGCGGAGCCCAGCGTTACGTCTACGACCTGGCAATTGCTGCCAGAGAGGCCGGACATGAAGTCTCGGTGCTCTCCGGCGGCAACGGACTGATGATAAAGAAACTGGACGAAGCAGGCATCCGGGTAATATCCCTGCCTCATATGAACCGGGATATCAAAGTCGCTTCGGAACTAAAAAGTTTTGTCGACATATATAAGATTCTCAGATCCGAGAGACCGGATGTCTTTCATATAAATAGCTCGAAGATGGGCGGTCTCGGAACATTTGCCGCGAGAATTGCCGGAGTTAAAAAAATAATCTTCACTTCCCATGCCTGGGCCTTCAATGAAAGCCGGCATTGGCTCCAGAGACTTATTATCGAAGAGCTTTCCTGGCTTACTGTTTTCTTATCGCACATAACCATATGCGTTTCAGAGCAATCCAAGCGTCAGATGGAAACGAAACCGCTGATTGGGGAAAAGCTAGTGGTAGTGCATAACGGCATAGACGGCTTCAAACTCCTAGAGAGAGAAGTGGCAAGAGAGAAACTCTCACTGACTGACCTGCCGCCCGATACAATTCTTGTCGGCACCATATCCGAACTTCATCCCAATAAAGGGATCGATATAATGCTTCGGGCTTTGAATAAAACCACAGAGAATGTGCACTTTGCCATAGCAGGAACGGGAGAGAAAATGGCCGAACTAAGGCAGTTAGCAAAGATTCTGGGTGTTTCCGGGAGAGTCCACTTCTTGGGATATGTTGAGAATGCCCGGGAATATCTTAAAGCCTTCGATATATTCACCCTAACCTCTCGCACCGAATCATTGCCCTATGTAATCCTTGAGGCGGGCTACGCAGCACTGCCGGTAGTAGCCACCCGCGCGGGAGGAATACCGGAGATAATCACCGATGGCAAAACCGGCACCCTTGTACCCAGGAGAGACCATAAGTCTCTGGCCGCCGCCCTATCTGACTTAATCAACGACCGAGAGAAGCGCAGTATCTTCGGCGAAAACCTCAGTAAATTCGTCAAAGAGAATTTTTCTAAAGAAAGAATGGTCCGGGAAACTTTTAAGATCTATCAGGCAGCCTAGTGCCGGAGTGCTTTCTCATGCTCGAGAGTATTCCGAGAGTGAACCACTCGGTAAGCAAATGAGAGCCGCCATAACTCATAAACGGGAAGACGATACCGGTGACCGGCAGGAGTCCCATGTTCATGCCTGCATGTATCAATATATGAATGCCGAAGAGTATCGCTACTCCGAGACCGAAAAGCGTTTCAAAATTGGAGCCTGCACGCCGGGCATTCTCGACTATTCGCAGAAGCAGCACCAGAGCCAGGGAGAGCAGAAGAATAGTCCCCATAAATCCCCACTCCTCGGCAAAAGCGGCAAATATGAAGTCCGTCTGATATTCGGGCAAAAACAGCAGTTTGGACTGCGAGCCAAGACCTATGCCTTTACCAAGTATCTGACCGCTTCCGACAGCGATAGTCGACTGATAAGCGTTATACCCCGCCCCATGAATATCAGTAAGCGGATGAATGAAGGTCAGAATCCTGGCCTTCTGGTACGGCTGGAAAACGAAAAGCCAGAGACAGGCCGAGACCGCGATAGCGATGCCGGAGACCGCGAGCAGATGTTTTTTGGAGATCCCGGAAACCAGAACCATTCCGAACCATAAGCCGAAAATGATAACCGCCCCGCCGAAGTCCGGCTGGAGGAAGACCAGAACAGCTACCACAAGCGCATAAATGCCGGAGACTATAATGTGCCTGACGTTGGCTATCTCAATATGCCGGCGGGAGAAGTATTTAGCCAGGACCAGGATGGTGATGATCTTAGCCGGGTCTGATGGCTGAATGGCAAAATTACCGAGAGAAAACCACGACTGAGCTCCGTGAGATACTGAACCGAGGATAAAGAGCAACACCAATACTCCGAGCGCGGCAAGGTATATGGTAACCAGAACCTTAGTGCGTGCAAGGAAACGCCAGTCAACGGCATTTGCTGCGAAAAATGCAATGACGGAGATAAGAAGCCACAGAGCCTGGCGATGGAAAAAGTCACCGGAACCTGAGAAGGAGTTCATGGTCACAAGACCGGAGAGAGAGATGAGAAATGCCGGTACAAACAGTCTCCAATCTACCGTTGTACGCATGATTAATGCAGATAACTCTTATCAGGCAAAATGTGGGGAACTATACGCTTGGAGACCGGCTCGACCGGGAACGGACTGGTCCAGGTAAAGACTATCGGAGTCGAGGCCCCGGACTCGAGAAGATCCACAAAAGTTCTGCCTGTCCCTACCACATTGCCGTTCTGATCCGAGAGCAATACGATAGCTTCGATATTACGCGCGTTATTTTGCGAGCGGTTGGTGAGCTGGGCCTCTAAGCGCGGTGCCGAAGTGCTTGAGTTTGTGAAATTCACATTAGTTACGGAAATATTCGGCAGAGGATCGCTGCTGTTCTCCCATTTGAGATCGCCGTCCCATGTAAAGACTGCCCGCAGAGGTGCTGTGGAGCTTGCGGTAAACGGGCCGCCGAATATTGCGAAGGTCGAACTCCTTCCTATGTAAGTATCGCCCTTCATGATCTTTACTGGAGTCTTATCGCTACCACTGTATATAGTGAAGGTGTACGGAGCACGGACTACCCTGCCGTTGATGTTCGGGTTCTCAAGGAGTATAGCCACTTCGTATGTACTTGTGGCAATCTGCAGAACCCTGGCACTGCCTTTGGTGAGCAGAGGCAAGACCTCGGGTTTGCAGATGAGCTCACAGCCGCCACCGCAGTCTATACCAGTCTCGTCGCCATCTTGTTTATTATTGGAACAACTCGCTTCCTCGCGAGTAGCGAAGAAATAGGCCGGCACGCCGATAGTCAGGACAAGTACGAAAAAGATTAAGAGAAATATGAGGGTCTTACGCCTTACTGCCCATGGATTCATGGGTCTATCTTATCAAAATAAGGCCAAACAAAAAGCCCCGTGTACGAGCAGACTTTTTGTCCGTCGTCACGGGGTTTAGTTTGAAAGTGCGTAGAGCATGATAGCGGTGCCCACAGCCGAGAAAGCAAATGACGCAAGCACGAGGCGACCAGAAATCGCCGAGAAACCAATGAAGGTGCGGAGATAGAATCCCATTTTTTCTCTTGGCCTTATGCCGGAAGGGGTTACCTACGTTCGTTTGAGTGAATGATCTGATCAAGAGCTTTCTTGTCTTCTTCAGACAGATAGCCCTTAGCGGTGATCGTCTTCAATGCCTCGATCGCCTTCCTGATCAAGACATTGTCTTCGGGGCTAATCATTGAAAACTCCATTGTTATCTATCTCAATTATACTATAATCTGACATTGTGTCAAGCACAAGAAAAGCCCTATTCTTAGGGCTATTTTGGGGTTTTCAAACGCTATGTTCTGGCGCCTAGCTACTTTCGCCTTGCGACTATCATCGCCTCAACAGAGCTTAACTGCCGTGTTCGGAATGAGAACGGGTGTGACCTCTGCGACGAAGCACCAGAACATAATTTTCGAAAACCTGAATGGAATGCTTTGAGTTGAGGCGAACCGAGGTTCGCCTGTGAAAGAACATTGTTGGTACATTTGCATGCGGGGAGAGGGACTCGAACCCTCAAGGCTTCACCGATCTCGGCGTAACCGCTTCGCTCGTCTTACGACACCGTGACCAGCTTGCCCACAGGACTCTCGCCCTGCGCGTAAACCAATTCCGCCATCCCCGCTATTACAAGGGCCAAGAAGGATTTGAACCTTCGACCTCATCTCTATTACTAGAGACGCGCTCTGCCGGGCTGAGCTATTGGCCATTTTATTCCCAACTCAAAACATTCCATTTCCACAGATTGATTTCATTTAGCAGGACAGAGTTTAACTCTTTGTGACTTAAAAGTTTCCTAATAAGAATTCGAGCAATTAGTACGTCTCGGCTCAACACCTTACGGTGCTTACACCTAACGCCTATCAACGTGATAATCTCTCACGGCTCTCAACGATTCCTAATCTTGGGGCTGGCTTCATTCTTAGATGCTTTCAGAATTTATCCATGCCCGACTTAGCTACCCTGCGGTGCTGTTGGCACAACAGCAGGTACACCAGTGGTCGGTTCAACTCGGTCCTCTCGTACTAGAGTCAAATCCCCTCAAGAATCGAACGCCTGCAGTAGATAGGAGACCAACCTGTCTCACGCTTGTTTGCCCCACAACGGGTTTCCGTACTTTCCAGTACGCAACGGACTATATCTTCATCCTTATTTCTAAGGAGGCTAACGTGTAGTCTCTACGGGTGAGTTTTCACTCTTCCCTCGGTGTCATCCTTTCGGAGGATTTCACCGATATTAGTTAGCGTAGTCGTACGAAATTGCTCTCGTAGACCGCCGTGATTTTGGTTGGTTTACCTTTTTTTGTATCTTTTCAAGAACGAAAATAAAACAGTTCGATTGATTCAGACTATTCATTTCACGAATTGCTTCATGAACTGAACGGTCTGAACCCAGCTCGCGTAACATTTTAATTGGCGAACAGCCAAACCCTTGGAAGCTTCTCCACCTCCAGGATATGTTGAGCCGACATCGAGGTGCCGAACTGCGCCGTCGCTATGGACGCTTAGGCGCAAC
>JAIFWN010000005.1 GCA_019658995.1 Candidatus Parcubacteria bacterium | reverse complement strand
AGAGGAAAAGGAGAAGGAGGCCCAGAGACTTAACCTGCCTCGCCACTTCAGTATCTTCGACAAAGACGACTCCAAAAGAGCCGTTAAGGAAGCTCTGGTGAACGTCGGTCTCGATCCTAAAACCCATGAACCTGAAAGAATTCTGGGAATAATCTCGAAGGAGAAAAGCAGGGACACAACCTTTGACGAATACGCCGTGCACTCTGAGGGTGGGTACTTCGCTGGCACGGTAACAGATGTGTGGAAAGAGTACGAGAAACTGCTTGCCCGAGATAAAGCCTTGGACTTTGATGATCTTCTGCTCAAAACCGTAAGGCTTCTCCGAACAAACTCGGCCGTGCGGGATCATTACAGGAAAATCTGGAAGTACATCCACATCGATGAATACCAGGACACAAACAAGGTGCAGTATGAGATCGTACAGCTCATGGTGGGCGAGGAACATAATATCGCAGTTGTCGGAGATATCGATCAAAATATTTACTCCTGGCGCGGTGCCGACATTCAGAACATTCTGAAGTTTGAAAAAGATTATCCCGAAGCCAAAATCGTTTTGCTCGAAGAAAATTACCGCTCGACCAAAAATATTTTAAACGCCGCTAACACCGTCATCGAGAAAAACAAAATTCGAGTGAAGAAGAATCTTTTTACAGCTAACTCGGCCGGGGACAAAATCGGACTCTTCACCGGCTTTGACGAAGTTTCCGAAGCGGAATTTGTCGCACTGAAAGCGGAAGAGATGATACGGGCCGGCGTATATCCGGAGGAGATCGCAGCGCTTTACCGGGCCAACTTCCAGTCGCGAGTGCTGGAGGAAGCATTTCTAGAGCACAAAGTGCCTTACCAGCTTCTCGGCACTAGATTCTTTGAAAGAAAAGAAATTAAAGATGTCGTCTCGTATTTGCGCGCAGCGTTAAATGAAGACTGCTTATCGGATGTAAAACGCGTGATAAACATACCGGCAAGAGGCATCGGCAAAGCTACTATTGCTAAAATTTTTGCTGGTGATGAAAGCATACTTCCTGCGGGTACAAGGCAGAAAATAGCTGATTTCAGAAGGCTTTTATCGGAAATCCGAGAAAAAGCCAAGACAGCAAGACCGAGCGAAACAATCTCTTTTATAATCAGCGCATCAGGGATGGAAGGGGAATGGAAAACCGGTACTTCAGAGGAGCTCGACAGGCTTGAGAACGCATACGAGCTCTCGGCCTTTGCTTCCAGATATGATCATCTTGAGCCGGAGGAGGGGGTAGAAAACTTTCTCTCTGATGCTGCGCTTCAGAGCGACCAAGACGAGCTAGCTGAGCAGAAAAATGGAGTAAGACTCATGACTGTCCACGCCTCTAAGGGGCTGGAGTTCGATACGGTCTTCATCACAGGACTCGAAGACGGACTCTTTCCTCATCAGAGAATCACCAAGGAAGGAATCACCGCGGAAGAGGCCGAGGAAGAGCGCAGGCTATTCTATGTGGCTCTCACTCGCGCGAGGAAAAAGATTTTCTTAGCCTATGCCCAAGTGCGCACTATTTTCGGACAGAGACAAGTTAACATTCCCTCGGAATTTATTTTCGATATCCCGCCAGAGTTGACGGAGGAAGTGGAGTGGGGCGAACCAGACATGCCTCGACCCGACAAAAGACGCAGACCGCTTCTTGAGATAGACTTCTAATATGTATGTCAAGAAATCACTCGGTCAGCATTTTTTAAGATCGGAGCGAGCGCTCACGACAATTCGAGACGGGGCTGATCCTAAAGGGGATGACATCGTCCTTGAGATCGGTCCCGGCGAAGGAGTTCTTACAAAAATCCTGCTGGCATTTGCTGGCAAAGTCGTAGCTGTCGAGAAGGATGACCAGCTTTTTGAATCGCTCAAGCAAAAATTTTCCAATGAGATCGAATCCAAAAAGTTAGACCTGGTCCACGGAGATATTCTTGAATTCGATCCGAATCTCTTGAAGTTCTACAGAGATTTCACCTACAAACTGGTTGCCAACATTCCTTACAACATCACCGGGGCGATTTTGGAGAAGTTCTTGTCGGCAGACTACCAGCCGGAGAGAATAGTTCTCCTTGTGCAGAAAGAAGTGGCGGAAAGGGTGGTAGCCAAAGGCGCCAAAGAGAGCATCCTATCGATTTCTGTAAAGGTTTACGGCAAGCCAAAGTACATCGAGACCGTCAAAGCCGGCTCATTTGTCCCTGCACCCAAGGTAGATTCGGCCATTTTGCTTATTGAAGGCATTTCCAAAGACTTTTTCGCAAAATTTAGCGAAGTGGCCTTCTTTAAGCTCCTTCGGACCGGCTTTGGGAGCAAAAGAAAGAAGCTTTCTTCCAATTTGGCCAAGATTTACCCCAAATTAGAGATCTTAAATACCTTCGAACTCCTAGGTTTGAACGAAAACTCCCGAGCCGAAGACGTCAGCCCTGAGACCTGGCAGAAATTGGCCGAGAAATTGTGTGTATAGGGGCAAAAAGCTGAACAATTCTTTGCTATAATTTGAGTTAATATGCGATTTCGCATTCTGTTAGCTCTTTCTCTCTCCATAGTACTCATTTTTGGAGCGACATGGACACGGCGAAGTACTCTTTCACAGCCGGTATTGGTTAGCGTCGAGTCTCCGGCTTCTATTTCTGGCTCGACACCGGATTCAGCCGACCTCTCGTACGACGAGAGCATTTCCCGGGCAAAGAACGACCCCCTTTCGACCACTGATCTCGTCAGCCGGCAGCTGCTTTTGGACTATATAAACCTCTCTTCGACCGGCCAGGCCACGCCGGATAATCTGGACTCGCTTGCATCACAATACGTCGAGAAAATCTCAGCCCTGAGCCAGACGCCAAAGATAAGTCTCATGGATTTGAATACCGTGGCAGATTCAAAAGCAAGCTTAACCGCTTATGATAAGAGCGTAACTGCGATCGAGACCGAGAAAATAGAGACAGTAAACAGAGCCTACGTAAAAATAGCAGACTCGGCCGATATATATTCTCTCACTGAGGCAATCGCTTCCGCCTATAAGAAAGCGTCAGAGAAACTCAAAAGTATTCCCGTACCGGCCTCAGTGGCACAGAAGCACGCCGAGCTCATAAACAACTACATTGCCACTTCGGCAGGTATGGAATCCATCACCGATACCAACGGAGATTCTATCGCGGCCTTCGCCGGAATAGCCGCTATTAACGACGCCGTCGGCAAAGAAGATCAGATATTGAACGAAATAGCGGCAATCCTGATGAAAAATGGAATCTAAAACAGGCAAAAAATTAATAAGACAGGCAGCAACATTCATTTTGATGATTTCTCTTGTGTTCCCGGCGGCTTACCTTCCCATCTTCGCTCCTAAGGCCGAAGCGATCTTTGGTGTCGGCGACATAAACCTCGAGTCCATCCCGACCATCGTCAAATATATTCTCGAGTCTCTCGGTAAAACCATGGCTAAGAAGATGGTGGATGACATGGTGCAATCAACCATAAGATGGGCCAATACCGGCTTCGACGGCAACCCTGCATTCGTAACGGATCCCGACAAATACTTTGGCAACCTGGCAAATGGAATCGTAGGTGATGCTATAGCTGGTAGCGAGCTTGGTTTTCTGTGTTCACCATTCCAAGCCCAAATCAAGATTGCCTTAAGAGAAGCCTACGTCAAGCAGTACGTACCTCGATGTACCTTAAACCAGATAGGAGTGAACCTGGATAATTTCTACGAAAGCTTCGACGAAGGCGGTTGGAATGCCTGGTTCCACGTCACCCAGGAAAATGGAAACAACCCCTATGGCTCTTACCTTGGAGCCATCAACGATATCGATCGCAAGCTTGCAAGCGCCATCGGGGTGAAAAAGGATGAGCTTCAAAATAATAATGGATTCCTAAGTTACAGAGAGTGCCTGGTACGCGAAGCGAGTGTACCTAAGGAAGATTGGAAACAATTCCAAGACGGCTACTTGTCGAAAGCTGAGTTCACGGCCAAGTACCCGAACTTCGGCTTCAGAGCCGCACCTGGAGAATGCATAGAGCAGGGACCAGTGAAGACTCCCGGTTCGGTCATCCAAGCCCAGCTTAATAGCTCACTTGGTGCTGGACTGTCCGGGCTTATAAATGCTAATGATATAAATTCTCTGGTTAGTGCCTTTGCCAATGGCCTTCTCCAGAGATACGTCTTCGGACCTAAGGGTCTCTTCGGTGACAACTCTTCGACTGTTTCCAAGAACGAGGTCATCGATATCGACGGCGACAAACTGCCGGACGGATACGATTATGACGGCGACAGACAGCTCGATATCTGCCATCACGGTCTCAAGGATCCGACCAAACCGCCAAGCAATGCAAATTGTATCGGATCTAAGGGTGCCGTTAACTCTCCCTACTTCTCCCGTCTATGCGAGGCCTCAAGCGAAACCTCTGTCGGACTCGAGATCTACCAAGGATTCCTAGACAGGAATCAGAGTTGGGATCCGAACTACTCAAGGACTTGGCTCAACAAGACCACCGATGCTCAGAGTGTAGTAGAAGGTTTCATCAATGCCATCTCGAGATACGACGTTCAGGAATTCGACAAGGTCGCCAATAATTTCGCTCTCTATTCTAAGCACTTGGGTAATATGATCGAATCCCTGGTGAGGGCAGATGATATTAGAAACGACGGCCTGCCATCGAACGACAATATAACTATCCAGCAAACTACCAAAGCCAACAAAGAGAGGCTTGCGTACATAAAGTCTTTCACCAATGCCATTGGCCAATGCAGTAACCCCGACACCGATGCTATAAGCTCCATCCCGGTACCGGATGATGTGGGTAGTCCTACTTCACCCAACCCATCCAACCCGAGCACGCCGGAACAGGAGACAGACCTCTCCTGTTCGGCACCTTCGCCGAATACCAGAGTTGGACAGACAGCCGCCTGGCTTGTAAGCAGCGGATTCCCAACAGGCACTATATACAGCTGGTCGGGAACCGACGTCTCCGGCTCGTCTTCAGGCACCAACACCCTCTTCCTTATTACATACAACTCAGCAGGTACCAAGACCATGAGTGTCACAGCCCAGAGCGGAGGAACTCAGAGAACCGCGGCTTGTTCTAACAGCGTGAACGTTACTAGTCCATGAAGTACCGCAAATACATTTCAATACTGATATTCATTGCGGTATTTTCCGTACCTCTTGTCACTCTTGCCCAAGGCGCTCCGGTAGGAGATTTCACCCACAATACTAGCGGGGCGCAAATCGCCTCCCCGGTCAGCGGCAATATATTCGGAGGCTTGTTTGACATTATGGGAATGGTGATTTCGCCGCTTGTCCTTCTGCTCCTGCAGCTCACGGGATTCCTGACTATGCTGAGTGGCGTCATATTGAACGGGGTAATTCACTATACGATCACTCTGATGGCCGAGAACTTCCACAATATTCCGGCCATAGATGTTGCATGGGGGGTGATACGCGACGTGGCCAATATGGGTTTTATTTTCGTCCTTCTTTTTGCTTCTCTCCAGATGATCATGGGGGAGGGCAAGGGAGTCGCACAGCGTCTCATAGTAAATATCATCATCGCCGCCATACTCATAAACTTCTCGCTCTTCTTCACAAAGTTTGTCATTGACATTGCCAACCTTCTGGCCCTGACCTTCTATCACGCCATCGCCCCTGATGCCGGCGCCGATCTTCTGAAAAGCGGACTCTCGAACGCCATCGTCGAGCCCATGGGCATCACCACTCTCTGGAAAATCTCCGGCGGACTCGGCAACCTCTCGAACTTCGCCGTCATGGGCATACTCGGCTCCATAGTCATGCTCATTACAGCCTTCGTCTTCTTTGCAATCGCAATTATGCTCGTCATCCGTTACGTCGTTCTCATCTTCGTCCTTATACTCTCGCCTATATACTTCGTATCAAACGTGCTTCCCGGACTCAAGACTTATGCCTCACGATGGAGAGAGGCTCTCCTCGGGCAAGCATTCTTCGCTCCTGTGTACTTCCTCCTCACTTGGGTGGTAGTGGTAGTTATAAACGGACTGAGTGATGTATACAAGGTCAAGGACTTCAGCGGCGCCTTGGGCGGGAGCGTTCAGACTGCGAACGGCGTACAGAGTATCGCCTACACTCCCGACATGGCGGCTACAATCATAAATTTTGCCGTCATCATCGCCTTCCTGATCATTTCTCTGATAATCGCCAAGAGCGTAGCGGGCAAGAGCGGCGCAGCATTCAATGACCTTACAAAGAGTGCTTCAAACTTCGTCTTCGGCGGAGTGGTCGGGGGGGCATTGCGAAATACTCTGGGTAGGGGCGGGAGTGCTGCGGCCAATAACCCCAATCTGGTTGCTGCGGCTAAGAATAAACCTGGATTTACAGGGGCCGCCTCGCGCTTGGCTCTATTTGCCAGCAAGAAGGCTGCTAGCGGCAGCTTCGATGCGAGAAACATGAGGGTACCCCTCGATCTCGGACTCGGGGAGACGAAGATCGGACGCAAATTTAATTTGGATAAGATACCGAGGCCGAATATAGGTGCATATGCGGCCGGAGTAACAGGTCTTGGTGAAGGAGGAAAGGAAGGTTTCAAGGAGATCAAGGATATAAGGGAGAAGAAAGAGCGCGACATCGATAAAGGAAGTGCCGAAGAGCTCCGCAAGGCGCAGAATAAAAATGCAATTAATGAAGGCATCGAAGCCGCAAAAACAGCCGCAACCGCCCGCACTCCGGCCCAGGACGCCTCCGTGGCCTCGATGGTCGGTATTATCAAAAAGATGTCTGAGAAAGAGATCGAGGAACAGAAAGCTACGACTCTTGCCATACAGGAGGTGGCCGAAGCACTTAGCCAGAAGCAAATGGATGCGATTGAGAAGAGTTCGAACTTCTCTGCTACTGAAGTACAAGAGATTAAAACAGCACGAGGAAAACGCCTTGCCGACGCCTTCGCGGCCGGCACTGGACCCATGCCGGGCGTTGCGGCTCCCGCGACCGGTTATGAGACAGCTATCGGAATGATAAGGAAGATGAGCTACTCGGATGTGGCTAAAATGGACGAAGCTAAGCTAACCGATCCGGGTATCTTTGAACTCTATACCCCCAAGTTCTTGAACAAACTTGGCCGTACAAACGAACTCACCGACACTAAAGCCCGGGCTATAAGAACAGCTATTATAAACGCCGCGGCTGCCCCGGGAGCATCGAGAACGGTGATTGATGCTGCGACATGGCTGAATGGTTTAGGTCTAAATATATTCTGATGACATATCCCAAAGAAATTATTAAAGAGATATACCGATCCCTGCCGGATGAAATCGTATCGGTGGTTGAGTCAGAAGAGATAATAGAGAAAGTCTCCGAAATAGCTCGGAGCAATAATCTAGGCGGGGAGCAAAAAGACTCCTTAGGCGATGAAATCATGATGAGAGTTATCGGAGTTACACAAAAAGTAAATTTTACTTCTAATATCGAGGCTCGTCTCGGCGTAACAGCTGATGTGGCTCAAAAGATCGCCGATGAGGTGGGTGAGAAGATACTTTCTAATATTCCGAGTGGCGTACTCGAGGCTCAAGAAGAGTATACCCAAGTAAAACTGAAGGAGACGGCACCGTTACCACCCGTTAACATTAGTGGAAGTAGGGAGAAGCTGATTAACAGCATGGATAATTCGCCAGTCTCGCCTTCCAGGTCTATAAATCTTATTTCACCACCAGCTCCGGAGAGAAAGCCCCTTGATCTACTGCCGCCTAATCTGCCAACTGCGCCGGAGAAACCGAAAGAGGTAGAGGTAATGAGGCACAAGCCCGCAGCCTATCCTGGCGGCGTCGATCCCTATAGGGAACCGACAAATTAGGTTAAAATAGTCTTATGCGATTCCAAGTTCCTCAATTCATTGAGGTCGAGGACAAGATCTTCGGGCCTCTGACCTTCAAACAATTCATATACGTTGCGGGCGGGGGAGGAATAGTAGCAGTACTCTTCACGTTTCTGCCCAAGTTCCTGGCATTTCTCATTGCCATACCGGTAGCCATGCTCGCCGCAGGCCTGGCATTTTACAAGGTCAATGACAGACCGTTCGCCCTCCTCGTGGAGGATTTCTTCAAATTTCACACCGGAAGCAAGCTCTATATCTGGAAAAAGACAGACAACAAAAAGCCCGAAGGCCCCCTGATCTCCGGTGATAAGCCGCTGGAGCAGGTCTACGTGCCGAAACTCTCCGGGAGTAAGCTGAAAGACCTGACTTTCCAGCTCGACGTCAAACAGCAGAACAATCCCGTTACGGAAGAAAGAAAATAGTTACGCTATAATATAGACATGGCAGTAAGCGCCGCTCCAACGCAGTCGTTCGTTCCAATTAAAGAAGTCCGCGACGGCATCATTATAGAGAAGGATGGCGGCATGCGCGCGATTCTTCTGGCTTCGTCACTGAACTTCTCGCTCAAATCAGAGGACGAAAAGAACGCCATTCTTCTTCAGTTTCAGGATTTCCTGAATTCCTTGGATTTTTCCGTTCAGATAGTCGTCCAGTCTCGAAAGCTTGATATTCGTCCTTACCTGGCCTTGCTTGAAGAACAGGGCAAGCTCCAAACCAACAGCCTGATGAAAGTGCAGACTAAAGAATATATAGACTTCGTCAGGAGCTTCACCGAGTCTACTAACATAATGACGAAAAACTTTTTCATTGTCGTGCCGTATGCTCCGGCCACCATAGGCGGAGACAAAACAAGCGCCATAACTTCCTTCATCGGGAGAACTACACCCAAGAGTAAAGCCGAGGCCAAAGAATCGGATTTTGAGGAATCTCGTACCCAGCTTGAGGAACGCCTGGCCGTGGTCGAACAGGGACTGGTGAGGAGCGGTATCCGCATCGCACGTCTCGGTACCGACGAAGTGATTGAGCTTTTCTACAAGGCGTTCAATCCAGGCGAGACGGAGAAGGCGCTTGTCAAAAAATAATATGGGATTCTTAGACACACTGATAGGAAAGAGGGAAGAGAAGAGGCCGGACATCCAGTCCATACTTCCTCAGGAAGTTTTTGAGGCGGGTGTCCTCGAGCTCCGAGATATCATTGCGCCTTCAGCCCTGAAAGTTACCCCCCGCGAACTGGACCTCGGGGAGAAAATTCTTCGGAGCTTCTTTGTCATCTCGTATCCGCGCTTCCTTTCCGAAGAGTGGTTCTCTCCGATTCTGAACATGGACAAAGTCTTTGACGTATCGATCTTCATCCATCCCATAGAGACGTCGAAAATTTTGCGCCAGTTTCAAAAGAAAGTGGCCGAGGTTGAAAGCCAGATACATTCGAGGGAAGAGAAAGGCTTGGTGCGCGATCCGGTTCTCGATGTGGCCTATCAGGACCTAGAGAACCTCAGAGACCAGCTCCAGCAGGCACAGGAAAAACTTTTCGATGTCGGGCTCTACATCACTATATACGCCGACTCCGAACTCGAGCTCGATAAAATTGAAAACGAGATCAAGGGTATTCTCGAAGCCAAGCTCGTTTACGTCAAACCGGCCCTCTTTCAGCAGGAGCAGGGATATAAGTCGACTCTGCCTTTGGGCGACGATCTGCTCTCTGTACACTCTAAGCTCAATTCCTCGCCGCTCTCCTCGCTCTTCCCGTTCACTTCTTTCGATCTCACTTCGGATAAAGGAATTCTTTACGGCATCAACAGGCCCAACTCTTCCCTTATACTCTTCGACCGGTTCTCCCTCGAGAACTATAACTCCGTCATCTTTGCCAAGTCCGGCGCAGGCAAATCTTACTTCACCAAACTCGAGATCCTCCGAACCCTGATGTTCGATACAGATGTGATGATCATCGATCCGGAAAAGGAGTATGAGTACATGGCCGAGGCTGTTGGCGGCAGGTATTTCAATATCTCCCTCAACTCCGAGCACCATATTAACCCCTTCGACCTTCCTATCCCCACGGCGGACGAATCGTCGGCAAATATATTGCGCAGCAACATCATCAATCTGGTAGGGCTTTTCCGAATCATGATGGGGGGCTTAACAGCCGAAGAGGATGCTCTCATAGACCGGGCCATCACCGAGACTTACGCACTCAAAGACATTACGGCCGACTCCGACTTCCGGAACGTCGAGCCGCCTCTCATGAGTGACTTTGAACTGGTGCTCTCGGGTCTAGAAGGGGGAGAGTCCCTTGCCCAGAGGCTTACGAAGTACACCAAGGGTACCTGGGCCGGCTTCATCAACAGACCGACCAATGTCGATATCAACAAAAAGCTGGTAGTCTTCTCGCTACGCGACATGGAGGACGAGCTGAAGCCGATCGCCATGTATATCGTCACTCACTTCATATGGAACGCCGTACGAAGGGAGCTCAAGAAGCGCCTTCTGGTTATCGACGAGGCCTGGTGGATGATGAAGTCCGAAGACACGGCCTCTTTCCTGACGGGTCTCGTCAAACGCGGAAGGAAGTATTATCTTGGCGTGGCCACCATTACTCAGGATGTCGGAGACTTCCTGAAGTCGCCTTATGGCCTGCCTATAATTACCAACTCCTCGATACAGGTGCTTCTGAAACAGTCACCGACCAACATCGATAATCTACAGAAAACTTTCAACCTGACTGATGAGGAAAAATATCTACTCCTCGAGAGCGACGTCGGCGAAGGCATCTTCTTTGCCGGTCTCAAGCACGTAGCCATCAAAGTCATTGCCAGTTATACCGAGGATCAGATCATTACCTCAGATCCGTCACAGGTCCTGGCACTCAAGAAAGCCAGAAGAGAATTGGAAGAGGAGAGAGAACCAAGCATAAATGCCCCCGCAACAACATCCTAAGCTTCGGCCGGAGCTCGGTAATCAGACTATTGCCCTCATGATATCAGTGGCGCTCTTCTTTGACGCGCTTCAGGGTATGCTCAATTTCCTTTTGATGGGATGGCTTGTTTCCCCAGTAGCCCTTCTGACATTCTGGCTGTGGTTTCGACTTCATGGCATCAAGTTCACTTCAGCCAAACGGATTGGCATCATGGGCGGCGGATTTATTCTTGAAATGATCCCCATGATCAACACGCTGCCGGCTTGGACTCTGGCCGTGTCGCTAGTAGCTCTGGATGCGAAAATAAAGAAAAAGCTTGATATATAATAGAGGAATGAGAAGAATCGCTCTTCCTATACTCTCCCTGCTTCTGCTTCCGCTATTCTCGCTCCATGCCGCCGGGGAAGTAGACCTTCTCTGGCAGGGGGAAACTTATACTCCGCCCTTCTATAAAGGCCGCGCGCTATGGGGCACTCAGGCTCGTATTGTCTTTACGGCCATACCGAACCTTCCTAATACCGACCCCGCTTCTCTTTATTACCGCTGGAGCAAAAACGGCACAGTTCTTGGCAGCCTTTCGGGATTTAACAAACGATCTCTGACTATCTCCGATACGATCCTATCGCTTCCCGTAGAAATCAAAGTGGACTTGCGGGACGGAGAAGAAGGCAAAGTTCTCGGCAGTTCAAGCGTAACCCTCAGTCCGATATCAGCTTTTTTGCTGGTAGTAGAAGATAATCCTCTCTACGGCCTACTCCTCAACAAAACAATTGGCGCGACATTCGCCCTGGAAGAACAGGAGGTCTCTTTTGCCGCTTTGCCGTTATATGCTCCTGTAACATCAAGAAATGTTCCGGCTCTGGTTTATGCATGGAATACCAGTGCCGGCGATGCACGAACCGGCAACAAAGTCACTTACAGAGTACCCGAAAATTCCTCGGGCACTTCCGCCATAACGCTTCGGGTAACAAATACCCGGGTACTTATACCGCCACTGGAAAAAAGTTTCCTAATAGAATTTGGCAACCAGCCAGGAATATGATGAAAAAACTCTGGCTATCGTTCAAATATATCCTCCCGCTCTCGATCCTGCTTGTACCTGTTCTTGTTTTCGCACAGTCCGATTACACCCCGCTTGCTCCCATACAGCAGTTGGTCAGCGGCGGTAAGACAAACCTGGATACTTTTCTCCCGGGACTGATCAAGTTTGTCATCGGCGTAGCCGGAGGTCTGGCTGTTATCCGCATCATTATTGGCGGTATCCAGTACATAGGCACTGACAGCTTCTCAAGCAAGGGCCAGGCAAGAGAGACCATAACGAACGCCCTTCTCGGACTTCTTCTGGCTATCAGCGCCTACGCCATTCTCTACACCCTTAACCCGAAACTCGTAAATATAAACTTACAGTTGCCGAACCAAAAGTCCGGCAAGGACATTAATCCGGATGGCATTATCGCTCCAAGCACACCCGAAGCTCTAGGATGCAAGAATGATTGCGAAGTCATAGACCCCCGGGTCGTACCGGTTAACGAGTCGGGTGCCTGCTCTAATCCTCGCTGTTATGCAAGTACGGATCTGTATAATAAATTGTCGCTAATGAACGATAAATTGCGGCAGAAAAATATAGATTGGAGAGTGACAGTGGCTTATCCGCAAGATCAGGCCACCAGCCAGTATTACAACCGCTACCTTTGTTATAAACCAGGAGACAAAGCCGGGACTTGCGTCGATGTGGCTCTGACTTCGGCTTTAAAAGCATATATCAAAGAGCTGCTGATAGCGGCCGAAAGCGTATTCGGGAAAAATGGAACAACCAACAATACCCACTTCGTCTATAACGTTTGCGGCGCGAGGCGGACGGAACTTCAGAGTGATGCAAACCTGAGCGCCTACAAAAACGAGTTCCAGTGTGTTTCAAATACCATTCCGGAAAGCATGCATATAACTTACCCGTAATATGTCACGCCGCGCTCTTATCTTCACAATAATCCTCGTCATAGTGCTAGGCACTGGGATTTTGTTCTTCCTGGTCGGCGGCAAAACGCCCGGCGGCCTGCCGATACTCTCCGGTCTGCCGTTCGGTGAGGCTCCGAGAGACAACGGTAATCCCGGAGGAGACTTCGGCAACACAAGCGGTACAGCCAATACCGACAGCGAGGGGCGTTCGCTCGCCAAATTCTTCAGGCTGGTGAATGATCCGGTCGCCGGATTCGTAAGTTTTATCAAGAACGGATCCGAAATGGTGCGTTATGTCGACCGTGCCACCGGCCATGTTTACGATGTGAACCCCAACACCCTGGAAAAGACAAAAATCTTCAATACCACTCAGCCTAAGGTCTATGTGGCTCTCTGGAAACCAGATGCTTCCGGCTTCCTTGAGAGATCCGTTCCATCCAATAGCGACAGCGTATCAAATACCTCAATAACCCTTTCTCTACCCAAGGCCACCTCCACGGACGGGTTCTACGTCGCCCAAGCTACACTTCTTAGAGGCGACACCGGCGATATGGCTATTGCGGCTGACGGGAGCCTATTATATGTACTCAGGGATACCGGAGCGGTATTGATATCGTCATTCCTGGGTGAAAAGCCCAGAACCCTCCTCTCCTTGCCGTTTACCGACTGGAGAATTCTGCCTATAAACTCTTCAAGTGCGCTCCTTGTTACCAAAGCTTCCATTGCCGCAGAAGGTTATGCCTACACTTTAAATACCAAGTCTGGCGGTCTTACCAAGATCCTCGGACCTCTTAACGCCCTGACAGCCGTGCCGAGCCCGGACGGCAGACACATTGCCTACGCCTACTCCGACTTTGGTACGATCGCCTTTAAGGTCTTGAATGTTGCGAACGGAGTTACCTCTGTTATTACGCCAGCCACCTTGCCGGAGAAATGCGTCTGGAGCAGAAAAACCCCTTCGGTAATCTACTGCGGCGTGCCGGAGAACGGGTTAGGCGGAAACTCTCCCGACAGCTGGTATCAGGGCGGTGCAAATTATTCCGATAAAATCTGGAGATTCAATACCGATACAGGAACGGCTGAAGTTATCCTGGAACCTATCAAGAATTTCAATACGAAGGTAGATGCAATGTCTCTCGAGCTTTCGCCGGACGAAGATTACCTCTTCTTTGTGAATAAGGATGATCTCTCGATTTTCGCCCTTAAGATTGCGCCCTGAGTCTCTTTCTTACCACTATCTCCTGGCCGATGGTGAAAACATTGGTGACTAGCCAGTACAGAGCGATCACTCCGGAGATTTTGTAAGCGATAAAGAAAACCAGGAATGGCAGAAAATATTTCATCTGTGTCTGCATGTTGCGGGCCAAGTCATCACCGAAAGACTTATTGCCGGAGTTTGTTTTATTGGGAGGAGCCACGAGCTTCATCTGTATAAACGTTGCGATGGCAGCAAGGGCGGCGAGAATTAGGCTTTTCTGCGTAAGATCAATACCTAAAAATACCGGGCTGACAGAATCCGGAGCATGGACAAACGAGTAAAGCAAAGATGCATCGATTTTAGGAAATCCGGTGGAGAGAAAGATGTGGTAGAGAGCGAAAACAACAGGCAGCTGTATGATCAAAACGAGGATGCCAGAAAAAGGGTTGACTCCTTTTTCCTTATAGAGGGCCAGTGTTTTTCTGGCCTGTTCTTCCTGGTTATCTTTATATTTATCTTTTATGCGTTCGAGCTCGGGAGCGATATTTTGCATTTCAACCTGAGCGGTCACCGCCTTTTTAGAAAGGGGGAAGAGGATGAGGCGCACCAGAACAGTAATGATGATAATAGCCAGTCCGGCATCAGCAAACGGCAAATAGGCGAAGAGTGCGACCAGAGCGTTGTACATCGGATCGACTATGAAGTGATGGTACAGATATGACATGTATGAATTCTATTCCTTAAACTGCGAATTGAGAAGTTCGTGTATCTCCTTATCGAGAACCGATCCTTTTGTATCCGGCGCTCCGGGCTTGGCGATGAGAAGATACAGCCCCGGTCTCAAATCTGAGATTTTATTTTTTATGACGGAGTAGACGCGTCGTCTTGTGCTATTTCTCGCAACCGCACTCCTGGAAATCTTTTTCGATACGGAAACTGCGGCCCGCGGTCGCTCTCCGCCGTCTTCTATGCGCAGAGTGAAGTGCGGGGAATTCTTGAATTTCCTGCTCTTCAAAATCTCGGCAAAAAGCGTTCGGGGAATCCTTTGTTTTTTCGAAAGCATCAGACGGTCAGGCGCTTGCGGCCCTTGCGGCGGCGATTTTTGACAGTGCGGCGCCCGCCCGAGGTCTTGGCGCGCTTTCTCCACCCATGGGAACGCGCTCTCTTGCGCTTTTTCGGTTGGTATGTCGTAGACATATTATAGTCAACAGGTTATGAACACATTATAAACATTTTTAGGCTGTTATACAAGTTTTGGACAAACAGGTTAGAAGTATATACTACATACCGACTTAGAAAATCTTATGGACTCACGACAACTATGGGAAGGAATACTGGCCGAAATCGAACTCTCCATATCGAAACCAGCCTTCGCTACATGGTTTAAGGGCACCCATATCGTCAAGCGTGACGACTCGACCATAATACTCTCCGTCCCGAACGCTTTCGCAAGGGACATGTTCCAGTCTAGATACCACGCCAACATCCTCAAACTCCTCCGCGACCGTGATCATACTATCCATGCGGTGGAATACGTCATAAACCGCGACGAGCCCAAGCGGAAAGAAGAGAAAGGTCCTGTGAACCCGCTTCTCTCGAGCCTTCCTTTGCCTGAAACCGCCGTCAATAAGGACGATAACCTCAACCCCCGCTACACTTTCGAAAATTTCATAGTCGGGCCGTTCAATGAGCTGGCTCATGCCGCAGCCCAGGCTGTAATCAAGAGCCCGGGCCTCATGTATAACCCACTTTTCATCTACGGATCTACGGGCCATGGTAAAACCCACCTGATCCAGGCTATCGGCAACCACGTGAAGTCAGTAAGCCCGGGAAAACGTGTCTTTTACATGACTTCAGAGCGTTTTGGCCAGGATTGCATGAATGCCCTCCAGACCCAGAAAATGACGGTTTTTAAGGAAAAATACAGAAAATACGACGTTCTTATCATGGACGATATCCAGTTCTTCTCCGATAAGCAGAAGTTCCAGGAAGAACTCTTCCATCTCTTCAATACCCTATACGACAACAACAAACAGGTAATATTTTCATCCGACAAGCATCCGCATTTCATCACCGGACTCGAAGACCGCCTGAAGTCGAGAATGTCGGCCGGTATGATCGTGGATATCCCGGCGCCGGACCACGAATCGCGCCTGGCTATCCTCTCGCAAAAAGCCAGATCACAGGGAATCATACTCTCGCCTGAAGTCATCGATTATCTGGCACACACCGTAGCGGGTAATATAAGAGACCTCGAAGGTGCCCTAAACACCCTTATCGTTCACTCCCAGCTCAAAAGCCGTGAGGTTTTAGTCTCGGATGTACGCAACCTCATAAAAAGCAACCAGAAGCCCAAGCGTACCGTTAACGTCAAGGAAGTGGTGAAGGTTATTTCTGATTTTTATTCGATAGAAGAGGGCAGTATCTATGAAAAGACACGTAAAAAGGAGATTATCAAGCCCAGACAGATAATAATGTACATCCTCAGGGAAGATTTTAACAAGTCCTACCCGACGATCGGAGAACAGCTCGGAGGACGCGATCATACTACCGTTATCCACTCCTGCGAAAAGATCAAAGAAGACCTCAAAAACGACCACGGGCTGGGTCAGGAACTTTCTCAGATCAGGAACCTCCTGGCTGTGTAGTGCCTGTGTACAATATGGTGATGAATAGCAGTATAATAACCCCCTTATCCACACCTACCGGCGGAAAACGGAATATCGAATCCGGCTTTAGGCATTCTAACCCCCAGGCTTTCATTTCCGGAAATAATAGATTAAGCTCAACCGCAAGGCCGGATGGAGATATCCACTTATCCCCACCCCTAATAGTATTAACAAGTATTTATATATGAAAATAGAAGCAATTAGGGAAAAACTTGTGGAAGCTGTTTCAAGGGCGGAAAAAGTAGCCCAAAGAAACCCGACCCTCCCCGTACTCTCCGGCCTTTCTCTGGAGGCCCTGGGAGCAATGCTGACTATTAGGGCAACTAATCTGGATCTCGGTATATCTATTCATATACCCGTGAAGGTGGAGAAAGAAGGGCATGTTGTTGTGCCCGCCCAAGTATTCTCAGCGCTTCTCAATTCTTTATCGAAAGAGAAGAGTATTTCTCTCTCGGCAGAAGGACAGGTTCTATCTGTCAATACTCCTAGCACGCACTCTTCGGTAAAAACCCTTGCAGGAGAAGAGTTTCCGATAATACCGGAAATAGGAGGCGGCAGTAATTTCTCCATACCGGCCAAAGACTTGGTAACCGGACTGAAGGCGGTTCTCTATGCCGCCGCCGTCGGATCAATCAAGCCAGAACTCTCTTCGGTGTGCCTCATCCACGAAGCAGAAGCTCTTGTATTCGTCGCAACGGACTCCTTCCGTCTCGCCGAGAAGAGGGTGAAGGTTAAAAAAATCCCCAACTTCACCCAGATCCTTATCCCGCAGAAGAATGCGTCCGAAATCGTAAGGATTTTTGACGGTGTCGACGATGATATCGCCATAACAATCGAGGAGAACCAGATTGCCTTTCGTGCCGGGTCTATCTACCTCACTTCTCGAACCATAGACGGGCAGTTCCCGGATTATAAGCAGATCATCCCCACTGAGAGCGTTTCCAGAGCCGTCGTCCTCAAGCAAGACCTGCTGTCCTCCCTGAAGACATCCCTGATCTTTTCCGACAGTTTTAACCAGCTCAAACTATCGGTTTCTCCGGAACATAAGAAATTTGAAGTCGAATCAAAAAATCAGGATATAGGAGAAAATAAGGATACCGTACCGGCCGCGCTTGAGGGTAAGGATATCTCTGTAAGTGTTAACCACCGGTATCTTACGGATGGGTTTTCCTCGACTCCGGCCGACAGCTTATCGCTCGCTTTCGCCGGAGAGGGAAGGCCTATTGTGGTCGAGGGGGTGGGAGACAAGAGTTTCCGTTACCTCTTAATGCCTATGAACCGCTGATGAAAGGGCTCGGCAGTCTGCTTGATCGTTTCAAGGACTCGCTGGATAAAGACATTGCTTCAAGGGAGATGATCGCCGAGTGTATCAAGGAAGCTGCGGGATTGGACATACGTCTCGAAGATATATCCATAAAAAACGATACCCTCCGTATAAGAACCTCTCCGGTCAAGAGAAGCGAGATAAATCTTCATGAAGCGGAAATCCTCAAACTCTCCGCCCTGAAAACAAAATTGAATTTGAAAAGAATTACCTACTGAGTTATTACGCCGGGTATATCAGTTGTCGGGTACGGATAGTAAAACTGGTAGGGATCATACAAGTAAGGCTGTTGGTTGATGTTTTGCTGGGGAAGGGCTGCTGGCTGTCCAAGGCCGCCTCTTGAAGCGTAAGATTGCACGGCGTTCTCCCAATTGCTGTACTGGGGATCGCTTGCCGGGTTTGTCGGCACCGGTCCCAGGGGATTTTCCTTGTCTACCCAGTAGAGGATGGAGTGGATTCCGCCGGTCTGCCAGTCGCCGCGAAGTATTGGTTTTATAGAAGGGTCGGTCGGCTCCGGAGCGGCAAAGGTTTCAACCGGGAGGTTGGGCAGAATCTTGTCCATCAGTTCGCGCCACAATGGCGCTACGATGAAGCCGGCAACTTTCTTGACCATCGGGACATTCTCATTATTTCCGACCCATGCTCCGACGGCAATATTCGGAGAGTATCCGATTATCCATGCGTCCTTGTAATCGTTCGTGGTACCGGTTTTAACCGCTACCGGCCTGTCGGGAATATAAAGGGCCGAGTTAGTGCCATAAGCCGGTATGCGGGCATTATTATCGGAGAGTATGTCGGAGATTTTTCTTGCGGTATCGGCCGGCAGGACTCTCTGGGGAGAGGGGGTATACTCCTCGAGCACCGCACCGGCCGAATCTTCAATGCGAAGTACTGGGTTATATGGGTTTCTGACTCCGTCGTTTGCGAATACCGAGTAAGCCGAAACCATCTCAAGCGGAGAAACCTCCCCGCCTCCGAGAACTAGCGATAGTCCGAAGCGGCTCTCGTCGGAGAGGCTTTTGATCCCCAGACTCTCAGCAAGATCAATCGAATCTTTAACCCCGGCCAGATAGAGGGCCTGTACTGCCGGGACATTGATAGACTGGGCAAGAGCATCACGTATCTTCATCGGTCCGCGGAACTTCTCATCATAGTCTCCCGGAGAGTAACATGTATCGTCAGTTACAAAATTGTTCCATTCGCATCTGGTAGAAAACTGAGTGGGCACATCCCAGAGTATGGTGTCCGGAGTGTATCCGCGATTAAAGAGTACTGAATAAACAAACGGCTTGAAGGTCGAACCCGGCTGACGATGTGCGGTGGCCGCGTTGAAGTTACCCTGGATATCTTTGTCGAAGTAATCGCGCGAGCCTGTCATGGCAAGAATATCGCCGGTTTTCGGATCAATTACTACGATGGCGTTGTTATCCGCGTTAAACTGGCGCTGATTGATCTCGCCGTATTTCTTGGCAATGCTCTCGGCTTCGGCCTGGATACCGTAGTCTATGGTGGTGGTCACCTTAAGACCCCCATTCGATAAGGCATCCTCGCCGAAGCGCTGTCCCAGCCAGTCAATGACGAAGAAAACGAAGTGAGGAGCCTTGATGCCGCCGGAGTTCGATCTCGGGTTAAAGACGAGGGAAGTCTTCTGGGCCTCCTCATAATCGCCCTCGGTGATTATTTCCTGATCCAGCATTTCCTTGAGGACTCGGTTTTTTCTCTCCTCGAGCTTGTCGCGGTGCGTTCCGTACGGTGAATAATATGTCGGAGCATTTATAATTGCCGCCAGATAAGCCGACTCGGAGAGGGTCAGATCTTTGGCGTCTTTGCCGAAAAAAGATTTGGAGGCTTCCTGTACGCCATATAAATTTCCGCCGAAAGGAATTTCGTTGAGATAGAGATTGAGAATCTCCTCTTTCGATAAAGCGCCGTCGAGCTTAATGGCCAGAATCCACTCCTTGAGCTTTCTGGTGGGAGACTTGTCATTTGTCAGTATGGAGTTCTTGACAACCTGCTGGGTGATCGTCGAACCTCCCTGCGAGAGCGAAAGAGATGAAAGGTCGACAAATATGGCACGCATTATAGCGGCCGGATCTATGCCGCCATGATCATAAAAACTTTTGTCCTCGACCGCTACCACCGCGTTCTTAACGTGCGGGGAAATATCCTCGAAAGGCACCAGAGTGCGGCGGAAATCCTGGCCCATATCGTAAAGCAGGATCTTGCCGGTCCGATCGTAGATCTTGGTTGACTGGAGGATTTTTCTCTCGGCTAGATCGGAAAGATCTGGAATTTTGAGAGTTGCCACCCAGAGGAATCCCATGCCAAAGACGAAAAGCGCTCCCGAGAGTGCCAATAGCCATATATTTCGCATCTTATTCCTTCGCCGGCGTTCCTTCATAAAACTATTTTAACATGCTAGATTACTCATATGGATAAAGACGTACGAGAGCTTCTTTCTCGCGGAGTTTCCGAAATCATCGGGAAGGAGTCTTTAGAGAAGAAATTGTCCTCGGGCGAGAAGCTCAGGGTTAAACTCGGCATTGACCCGACTTCTCCGGATCTCCATCTGGGCCGATCCATTCCGCTTTTGAAGCTCGCCGACTTCCAGAAGCTCGGCCATCAGGTGGTTTTTATCGTCGGAGACTTCACTGCCGTTATTGGCGATACTTCTGACAAGGACGCCGAGCGTCCGATGATGACCCGCGAGGAGATTGAAGAAAATAAGAAGAGCTACTTCGATCAGGTGGGAAAACTCATCGACTTAGACAAGGCCGAACTTCGATACAACAGCGAATGGCTCGAGGGCCTAACGTACCGTGAAATCGGAGAGCAAGCCGATCAGTTCAGCGTAGCCGACTTCATCGCTCGCGACAACATCAGGCGTCGACTTGATGCCGGGAAGCGTGTGTCGTTGCGCGAAGTTCTTTATCCGCTGCTGCAGGGTTACGACAGCGTGGCGGTAGAGGCCGACGTGGAACTCGGCGGGACTGACCAGCGCTTCAACCTTTTGGCCGGACGGACTTTGCAGGAGAAATACGGACAAGAGCCGCAGTCGGTAGTCATCGGTCCTCTTATAGACGGTCTCGACGGCCGCAAAATGAGTTCAAGTTGGGGTAATACAATCAAGTTAAACGCCAAGCCTTCGGATATGTACGGCCAAATCATGAGCATGAGCGACGATTTAGTACGCACATACTTTACACTCACCACCCGGGTTCCCCTAGAAGAAGTAGAAAAGATCCTAACGGGTCATCCTAAGGAAGCCAAAATGCGCCTGGCTCGCGAAGTCGTCACTATCTATCATGGAGAATCAGAGGCAAGGGAAGCCGAAGATGGTTTCGAGAAAACATTCTCCAAAGGCGAGATACCGAAAGACATTCCGACAGCCAAAGCCTCGAAAGATACTCCGCTCGTGGAAATCCTGATAAAAGAAGGGCTTATAAAATCCAAAACCGAATACAACAGACTGGACAAAGCCGGAGCCATAGAAGAAATAGAAAGCGGCGTTTACCGTGTAGGCAAACACCGCTTCATTAAGATTGAGAAGATTTAGAGTCTAGAAAGAATCTCCTTCATCCAGGTCAGCATCGATCTCTTCCTCTTCCTCATCCGCCAAAGCTTCGATACTTTCGTGATCTTCTTCGGGATCAAGGATCGGGACCTTTTTGGGATCAATAACAACCTCGTCATCGTCCCCAAGCTCATCGTCAGGCAATGGAGCCAGGGGATCATCTATCGGTAAATCGTCGTTCATATTTGAAATAATTTTATAAATACGTGCTTGCCCCGTAGAGAGCTAAGCTTTCCTTCGGGGTTATTTGTATCATCTACCTGTGTGGGACGCAAGATGGGTAATCCCCACCGCTATCGAATCTGTCTCATCATCGTATTTGGGAACTTCTTTTAAGCCTAAAATCCGCAGAGCCATGCTCTCGACCTGTCGCTTATCGGCCTTGCCGTAGCCGGTCACGGCAATCTTAACGTCCTGCGGACTGTACTCATACACACTTATGTCAGCTTTTCCGGCTTCATATAGTATTACCCCTCTTGCCTCTGCGACTTTGAGTGCGGTACTTACGTTCTGGTTGAAAAAAAGCTTCTCGATTGCAAGAGACCTGGGTTTCCACTTCCTGATTATTTTCTGAATTTCTTCGCCGATTATGCGCAGGCGCTCCTCGGGAGGGTCTTTCGGGTTGGTTTTAATGCATGCGGAAAAAAGGAGTTTTTCCTTCCCGTTTTCCTTTTCGAGTATTGCCACTCCGCAGCGGTCGAAGCCCGGATCGATACCTATAACTCTGCCTTTCGGCCTCTCATATGTTCGGGTGCTACTCGGCATTGGTGTAGACGTCTTGGACCTCGTCATTCTCTTCAAGTTTCTCGATCAGATTTTCCAGAATGCTTCCGTCTTCTTCGGATACTTGCACTGCCATGGTTGGCTTCCATTCCTGGCCTTCTCTGGTAAATGCCCACGAAGCTGATCCCTGGGCGGCAAGAGTAAGACCGAACTCGGAGAGGATATGCTTCACTTCCTGCGCAGCTTTATTGCGATTGGAGGTCAGGGCTTCGATAATCAATGCGCACCCGCCCGGACCGTACGATTCATAAGTGATAGCTTCCATCTCTCCGGCCTCTGAACTTTTCTTGATGGCGCGTTCGATGTTTTCTATAGGCATATTATATTCACGCGCTTTGTCTATGGCCGCACGGAGAACGGGGGAGTTCTTGTCTCCTCGGGCTTCTTTGGCGGCAGTGGCTATAGCCTTAGCAATCTTTCCGAAAATCTTCGACTTCTGCGCATCAGTCTTTTCCTTCTGCCTTTTGATTTTGCTCCATTTGTTATGACCTGCCATCAGAGTAATTTTTTTTGCAAATCCTTCGGCGGAGTCTTGCCGAGATGCTTGTAGCCATTCTCTGTTATGACGCGGCCGCGGGGAGTGCGCTCGAGGAGGCCGAGCTGTATGAGGTAGGGTTCATTGAACTCTTCTATTGTGGCGACCTCTTCCGAGAGGGCGGCCGCCAATGTTCCCAGGCCAACCGGTCCACCGCCGAATTTGTCGGCAAGGGTTTGCAAAAGCTTTTTGTCGGAAGGGTTCAACCCCACCTGATCGACACCAAGGAGCTCCAGAGCCTCTTCGACCGTACTCGTATCGAGATCGCGTTTATGTACCTGGGCGTAATCGCGTGAACGCTTGAGAAAATAGTTGGCCGTACGCGGAGTGAAGCGGGCGCGCTTGGCGATGGCGGTTTCGAATCCGGCCTTGGCCTCGACGCCTAAAATTCTTGCCGAACGTCGCACGATCTCTTCAATTTCCTTTTCCGTATAAAACTCCAGTCGGAAAACCCCTCCCGAGAAGCGGCTGCGCAAAGGCGATGAAATCATTGCCACTCGAGTGGTGGCGGCAAGAAGGGTTAAAACTCCAGTCGGAAAACCCCTCCCGAGAAGCGGCTGCGCAAAGGCGATGAAATCATTGCCACTCGAGTGGTGGCGGCAAGAAGGGTAAACGGCGGAAGCTCGAGTTGTATGGTACGTGCAGAAGGGCCCTTGCCTATGATTATGTCTAGTGTCCCGGATTCCATAGCCGGGTAGAGGACTTCCTCGATAGTCTTATTGAGTCTGTGTATCTCATCGATGAAGAGAATGTCTCCGGCCGAAAGGTTTGTCAGTACCGATGCCAGATCCCCGACTTTTTCGATAGCCGGTCCCGAGGTGACCTTCATCTGTCTGCCGGTTTCCTTGGCAATGAGGTGGGCAAGAGTTGTCTTGCCCAATCCCGGGGGCCCGTAGAAAAGAATATGCTCCGGGTGCGAATTTCTCTCCGAAGCGGCTCTGATAAGAATCTTTAAGTTATCTTTTATAGACTTTTGCCCGACGTAATCGTTCCAAGTCGAGGGTCTGAGCTCCGTATCCAGATAAGCAAGGTCACTTGACATAAAATATATTATATGCTAGGGTGTGGCTCGGTTCAATTCGGTTCTCAACACTGGCTTTCCAGGTCATACATCTCTAAGCAATTGCCCTCTCGCGATGGCTTTGAGCGTCTCCTTAAGGACGTGCGTGGTCTCGCTTGCGAGGCTGCCGCTATCCTCATAGGTTATGCTTATTGCTTGGAGATGTACGCCCTTGAATCTTTTAGAGACCCTTTCGGCATATTACTCCAAGGCCGAAAGATCAACAACTCGACGAAGCTCCGTTAATGATGTCTCACCTTTGAGGACCTTCAGTATGCCGTCCTCGATCAGGTTCAGGAGTCCCTGGTCTCTCGACGCGGCGGTGATGTCCCGCTCAGAGGGGTTCAGATTCACCGCTTTCTCGATGGCTCCGTTGACCAGTATGGCCTCAAAAATTCCCAGTCGGCCTTTGTACCCGAGACCATTACATTTTTCACAGCCGACCGCTTCCCAAATCTTTTCTCCCTGGATATTTTCCAGGTACTTCTTATCGGTTATGCCGCTAAGAACCCTGTCGAACATGGATTTTGTCGCACCATCGAGGGGTACTTCCTTTTTGCAATTTTCGCAGAGCTTGCGCACCAAGCGCTGGGCGATGGATACGTTTATGGCGCTCGATATGACTTTTGGATTGACGCCAAGATCAAGCAGACGGGGGAAAGTGCCGGCGGCATTATTGGTGTGCAGAGTCGAGAGCACCAGGTGTCCGGTGAGCGAAGCGTTGACAGCTGTGGCGGCAGTTTCCGCATCGCGAATCTCTCCGACCATTATGACATCCGGGTCCTGACGGAGCGCCGAGCGGAGGCCTTCAGCGAAGGTATAACCCTTTTCCTCATCGGTCTGAGTCTGGACGATACCCTTGAGGTGATATTCGATCGGGTTCTCTATGGTGATAACTTTGATATCCGGCGAGTAAATCTTTTTCAAAAATGCGTAAAGAGTAGTGGTCTTGCCGCTCCCGGTGGGACCGGTAGTGAGAATCAGGCCGTTGGGTTTTATGATTTCTCTTTTCAAGACTTCTAGAAGTTTAGGGTGTATGCCGAGTTCCTCCAGGGGCACGCTGATAGCTTCGGGCACGAGTATGCGGAGCACCACCGACTCGCCGTTGGGTCCAGGGAGGAGCGAGGCTCGCACTTCGGCCGATTCGTCATGTATGCGGATGGAGAAGCGCCCGTCCTGGGCCTTCTCCTTAATATTCAATTTCACATTCGAGACCAGCTTGATACGGGAGAGCAGGAGTTCAAATGTTTCCTTGTCGAAATTGAGAATATCAGTAAGCACTCCGTCTAGCCTGTAGCGCAGGCGTATTTCTTTTTCTTCCGGTTCGAGATGAATGTCGGAAGCCTTGAGGGCTATGCCGCCGGCAAGAATTATCTCTAGGATCTTCGACACTCTGTAGGCTTTTTTCTGTCCCAGCACGTCTTGAATGAGTTTCCTTATGTCTTCGAGCTTCTGGACCTTCTTTGTTATCTCCAATATTTCTTCATTGGAAATATCAAGCGCTCCGGACTTTGTCTCGAAGGAGTATGATAGGTCCTTATATCTGTCCCAGACCTTCCGGAGAGAGGCGTGTGATACCATGAAGATCTCGGGTATGTATCCGCGGGATTTAAGGTCCTCGATTGCGGCTTTAGCCTTGTCGCTTTCGGGGGAGAGAACTGCTACCTGGATGTTCTTATCGCTGATATTGAAGACGGCGATCTCGGCGGCTCTGGCTTCTTCCTCCTTAATGAGCCGGATAGCGTCGATATTTATACCGTGTACGGTCAGGTCTATATACGGGACGCCGTATTGAGAGGAAAGGGTCTGAGCCAGATCCTCCTCCTCCTTTTTTCTCAGCAGACCTATGCGCTCTTCCTGTTTCTCTTCGTTGAACTGTACCATTTATATAATTGTACTCTAAAAAGAGCTAGGATAAGGCTTTTTCTTGCTATTGACTTTTAGATAAGATATGTGATATAATAAGAATAGAACCCACAAACGGAGAGATCCGATGAGAAAATTTTTATTGATCTTCTCGCTAACCTTGGTTGGATGCGCGACTCTGCCTAGACACGGTAGAAGTGGTGTCTACACCCGAGCGCTTCCCGGGATCGAGTTGACTGTGGTCAACAATTACGCCGATTGCATCGACATCGAGGTGAATGATGGTCAGCACATCAGCTGTTTGGCTCTCGGGCACAGTGAGATCATCGGCATCAATCATGAGCCTGGCGGTCCTGAGCAAGTGATCGTGGTCGCCAAGGGCCGCATCAAGGGCAGTACCTACATCGGCATGGCTTCTTATAAGCGCAACATCAGGGGAAATAAGACGTTTGCCGACATCTGGACGATTGACAATTTGAGGCCGCCGCGCCGAATACGAACCGGCCGCTAGTCCTGAGGGGCCAGAGAGAAATCTCTGGCCCTTTCGTTTATAGTAGGAGTATGAGGATAATCTCTAACAGTAATGATGAGACGCGCAAGATTGCCGAAGAGTTTGTGCGCTCACTTAAGGCGGGCGAGAGAGCCGTTGTCGTAGCGCTAGAAGGCGATCTGGGAAGCGGCAAGACCACCTTCTCGCAATTTATCGGCGAGACGCTCGGGGTTCATGATCCCATACAGAGTCCGACATTTCTTATAGAAAAGATTTATGAACTGAGGAAGAAGCCGTGGGAACACCTTATACATATAGACGCATACAGGCTCGACAGCCCCCAGGAACTTCTCGATCTCGGCTGGAGAGAAATAGTCAAAAGGCCAGGTAATCTGGTCCTCGTGGAGTGGGCAGATAAAGTAGGGGAAATTCTTCCGGAAGATGCTATACATATAGGTATCAAGCATGTCGACGAAAATACCAGAGAGTTCGAAATCCAAGACCAATAAACCGAAATCCAGACTGATTCTTCTTGATGCTCACGCCATAATCCACCGTGCTTACCACGCTCTGCCGGATTTTTCGACGGCCAAGGGCGAGCCAACGGGAGCCTTATACGGCCTGGTTTCGATGCTCGTGAGAATTATCGAAGATCTGAAGCCGGATTACATAGTAGCCGCATTCGATTTGCCCGAGAAGACTCACAGGCACGAAGCTTACGAAGCCTACAAGGGCACGCGTAAAAAGATCGATGAAAATCTCGAACTTCAGCTCGAGCGGGCCAAAAACGTTTTCACCGCCTGGGGTATACCGATCTACTCCTGCCCAGGCTTTGAGGCCGATGATGTGCTCGGTACGATCACTGAGGATTTGAAAAAAGATAAATCGACCGACATTGTCATAGCGAGCGGAGACATGGACACCCTGCAGCTTGTCGACGATAAGCGCGTGCAGGTCTACACCTTGCGCAAAGGTCTAAGTGACATAGTCCTCTACGATGAGAAGAGGGTGGAGGAACGCTTCGGCTTCCCGCCAGAGCTTCTTCCGGACTTCAAGGGACTGAGAGGCGATCCGTCCGATAACATTATCGGGGTCAAAGGTATCGGAGAAAAGACTGCTACGGCTCTGATTCAGACTTTCGGTACTATAGAAAAAATTTACAAAGCCCTGAAGAAGGGTGATGAATACAAAAAGGCCGGCATCAGCGAGAGGGTACGGGACCTCCTTCTCGCAAACGAGGAAGAAGCGCTCTTCTCTAAGACTCTGGCCACTATCCGGCGTGACGCTCCCATAAATTTTAAATTGCCAAAGCATTGGAGAGAAGAACTCGAGGTAGAGAAGCTCAATGACCTCTTCCGCGAACTAGAATTCAGAACAATGCCCGAGAGGATCAGGAAACTGTTGAACAGAGGCTCGGCTGGCGCAGATGCCCCACTCTTAACCCGTCAAAATCCGACGGGCTCCGACGAGCTCGGCCTTGCATCCAGCCTCGCCAATGGTGTCAGTGAGGCCGATATCAAAGAGCTACCCCTAGCTCTCTGGGTGGTGGATTCCAACATCACCAATCCGACCATTGACGACGTCTTCCAGTTTACCAAGACCAAGACTGTGGAAAATGCCTGGAAAGTCATTAACCTCGAGCTCGATAAGAGAAAAAGCCGCGAAGTCTACGAAAAAATAGAAAAACCGCTTATACCGGTGGTAGAGCGGATGAACCAGGTCGGGATCATGGTTGATCGGGAAATGCTCGGTGGGCTTTCAAGGGAGTATCACAAAGAACTCAATAAACTTGAGAAAAAGATATGGGATATCGCCGGGGGAGAGTTCAATATAAGCTCGCCGAAACAGCTTGGGGAAATCCTCTTCGGCAAACTCGGCCTGGGAGGTTCAAGGCAGAAGAAAACGGCTACAGGAGGCTTTTCTACCAAGGAGTCCGAACTTGAAAAGTTAAAGGACAAAAGCCCGATTATAGAATTTGTCCTTGAGTATAGGGAGCTATCCAAGCTTCTTTCCACATATATAGACTCGATACCGGACCAGCTCGACAAAGGATCAAGACTTCATTCCCGCTTTATACTGGCCGGTTCCACTACCGGCAGGATGGCTTCCGAGAATCCGAATCTGCAGAATATCCCGATCAGAACCGAACTCGGCCGGGCTATAAGGAAGGCTTTCGTAGCGGAAGAGGGTAAACAGCTTTTATCGCTCGACTATTCACAGATCGAGCTCCGCATAGCGGCCATCCTCTCGGAAGACAAGAAACTTATCGAGATCTTCAGGAACGGCGAAGATGTTCACACCGGCGTAGCCATGAGAGTTTTTGGCGTCTCTGCTGACAAGGTCGACAAGGCCATGAGGATAAAAGCAAAGACCATAAACTTCGGAGTGCTTTTCGGTATGGGCGTGAATGCGCTCAAAAATAACCTGAAGACGGATCGCAAGGAAGCGCAGGAGTTTTACAATAATTACTTCGAAACCTTTCACGGACTTGCCGGGTATATTGACCGAGTGAAAGCAGAGACGGAGAGGATCGGCTACACCACGACGATGTTCGGACGCCGAAGATATTTTTCTGGTCTGCGCAGTCCGCTGCCTTACATCCGCGCACAGGCCGAGCGCATGGCGGTCAATGCTCCGATACAAGGGACCGAAGCGGACATCGTAAAGATCGCCATGAAAAAAATTGATGACCTCATAGAAAAAAATAACTGGCGTAAAAAAGTTTCCCTGGTTCTCCAAGTGCATGACGAAATTGTTTACGAGATCGACGGCGATCTGGTGAGCACCGCCGGACCCGAGTTCAAAAAAATTATGGAAAATGTTTTCGGAGAAAAAGAAACTCACGGTGTGCCGGTCGTTGCGGAAGTCCATACCGGGAGAAATTGGAACGACCAGAAAAGTTTATAAAATTTATATCAGATATTTCCAATGCAATGAGCGAAGAGTATTACGAAAAAAACTTATTTGGAGAAACAGTCAGCATGGATCTCGGAGATGGCAAGGTCGAGACAGATGATGCGGTATTCGGCAAAAATGAAAACGATTTTAATATCTTCGCGCTCACCGACGCCATAGGTGCGAAAGATAAACGTAATGCTTGGATGATTTACCAAAGAGCTCTGGCATCGGGAATGACCGCGGATGAAATTTTCTGGCGCGTGATGTGGGGAGTGAAATCGCTTCTGCTTGCGGAAAGATGCGTAAGCGCCGAAGAGGCCGGGCTGAATCCTTTCGTATTCAGAAAATCGAAATCTTTTATAAAAAACTGGAAGAGGGAAGAATTGGAAAATCTCTCGGAGAGCCTGACTGCCGGCTATCACAAGGCGAGGAGGGGAGTTTTCAGTTTGGATTCATTACTTGAGAGATTGATTTTATCAATCTAATACTCAGTTTCACGACAAAATTTGTCTCATATCCCCAGTATTGGCTTTTAGCTTGCAAAAAACTCAACAAAATCAAGGTAAAATTTATAAACGAAATAAAAAATGATCTTGAAACGCTTTCTGACTCTAACCGTTATTGTCCTTTCCTCGACTCCTCTTTTCGCTAGCGCTCAAAATTTATCTCTGGCGCCGAATCTCGATCTCAAATATATAGAAAGTGCGGTCGAATCCGTAGGCTCATCAGTTCATCTCCCGCAGACTGTTTACAGAGAAGTGATCCCAAACGCTAAGGAAGATGCTCTCAGGAGATTCGTCGGCAATGTGACGAAAGGTTTTACAAACGCCAAGAGAACCGCACAAACTCTGGCCAAGACCATAGACTACTGGCGAAGCGAAGGGGAGGTTATCAATGCTAGTGCCGCCGAAGTTGCTTCGAGTATTCCTAAAATAAAAATTATTGATGCGGGGGAAATCGCCTTAGCGGTAGTTGATCTAGCCGCTGAGACGAGATCTCTCAGTTCTGCGGTCGAACTTCCTAACCTCAGTAGCGTACAACCGAAGCCGACAGTTTCGAAAACAGTTTCTAAAAAAGAAAGCGCCGGATCTGTCGTAAGTTCCGTAGTGAATGCCGCGCGGGAAACTATCCGCATTGCGGAGGGTCCTCTAGTACAAAAGGCCGAAGAAGTTGCTGCGCCTGTTATAGCACAGAGAAGTTTTCTCGATATCTTCAAAAGGCAAAGTCCTGCGCCGACTGTTACTCCGGTAACTGCTCCGATTATTGCCGCGCCGAGCACTGCCGCATCGCGCGAAGTTGCAAATATACAGAACAAGGTAACCAACCTGGAAAGTGTAGTAAGTATGATCCGTTCGATACTGACGCGCCAAAACGACAGCAGTGCGGATCGGATCGGTGACACTATCACCAATACCATTACCAATACGGTAATAAACAATTTCGCCGTCACGACCGGAGCCTTTTCATCAAACGTCAGCATTTCCGGCATTCTTTCTCTTCTTGGCGCTACAACTACTGCGGTTAATGGTATTGATATCTCCGGCGGATGTTTTGCTATAAATGGGGTTTGTCTTTCGACTTCAAGCGGAGGGGGAAGCGCGGCTGGGAATTCAAAATTTGCCACTTCCACGAACGGATTTGCCCTATTTCCTTCAGGGGGTACGAGTATGGCCTTGGTCTTAGGCGGTTCGGCAACCACTACGACAGGGCCGCTTCTTGAGGTTTTAGGGGCGTTTTATACAAGCGGATCATCCACGCTCCAGAACTTCACCTTCAGGAATGCCACTGGTACTTCCGCGACAACCACTAACTTCTTCGCTACAACAGCCTCATCAACGAATCTCTTCTCCTCTTTGCTTACAATCGGAAATAATGCATTAGTTGTGAATTCTCTCGGAAATGTCGGTATCGGTACCTCGACTCAGCGCTGGGCCTTACAAGTTGCTTCATCGACAGGGCCGCAGATAACTATTTCAGACAGTGGCTCGGCGGCATTCAATCACTGGTCCTTTAGAAACGCCGGAGGCAGTCTCTTCCTGGCAACTTCTTCGCCGAGCACCTTTGCGACTTCAAGTCATACCGCTCTCTCGATAATCGGCTCTACGGCCTATGTCGGCATCGGTACTACTACCCCCGGCAGCAAACTCTCCGTTGCCGGAGGAGTGAGCATCGGTCCCAACTTCGGTACCGCTGCGCCAACAGGCAGCGGACTTAATGTGGAGGGTAATGTCGGAATCGGAACACAAAGCCCCTCTACTGGAAGCGGCGCTACTTCCTTTATTCATATAAGCAATACCTCGGCCGCAATACGCCTTCAGTCTGCATCGCCGGGCGACAGTTATGAGCTCGTAAGCACTCAGGTCTCAAGCGCCCCATTCTTCGGTATAAATGACACCTTCTTCGGTAATTACGCATTCAATATCAGAAATAACAACATCGGCATAGGCATAGGTACCGTAGCATCACTGTCAGGTGTTGGCATTGGTAAGGGCCTCGCTGTTGGATCTTTCGCCACTTTGAACGCGGCAGCAACCGGTACTATCATTACAAGCTTCAATCTCGGTGTCGGTACCGCCACTCCGCAGTGGGTTGGGCAGTTCGCAAGCTCAACTCGTCCTCAGCTTGCTCTCTCTGATCCGAGCTCACTATCTCTAAATCACTGGACCTTTAGAAACTCCGGTGGATTGCTGTATCTGGCCACTTCTTCTCCGTCGACATTTGCTACCTCCACTGTTCCGGCTCTGATCATAGACCTGAACGGCCTTCTCGATTTCAAAGCTCTACGCTCCACCACGACGAATGCTACTACGACAAATCTCTTTTCCACGATCGCAAGTACCACCAGCCTCTTTGCTGCCACATTTAATACCGGAACCATAACAACGGTTGGTCTCGGCACCTTGGCGAACCTGCTCTCTTCCGGTTCCTCGACTCTGCAAAATTTCACCTTTACTACAGCGACGGGCACTTCTGCGACAACTACTAACTTCTTCTCGACCCTGGCCTCGACCACGAATCTCTTTGCCGCAGCAGCGACTATAGGCAACAACCTTTCATTTACAAACAACGCTACCACTACCATCGCTACAAGTGCTACCGGGGCCAACTGGGTCATAGCTTCGACAACGAACACTTTGGCCATTCCGCTTCTTGCTTTCAGTGCGAACGGCGCTACCTCTACCATCAGCTTATTTGGCGCGACCACGACCGGTCTGACTGCCGGCACCGGCGTAGGGCTTCCTGCAGCTTTGAAAAACATGTTGATCGTCGGCAACGGCAAGGATCAGGCTCATGTTGCCATAGTCAATGGAAGCCTCTGTTTGGATAACGATGGCTGGTGCACGGCCTCGACGACCGCCGGTCGCCTGACCGCTCTAGGGGAGCAGATCACCGCTTCCGACTTGGCCGAAGCTTATAACTCAGCTGAGCATCTTGAGACAGGAGACGTGGTCAGTTCGGCCGGAGGTCTCACCGTGACCATAGCCACTCAAGCCAACCAAAGCCGCATGATGGGAGTAGTCTCGACCGATCCGGGTATAGTGCTCGGCCTCTCTACTGACGAAAACCTCTCTACACCTGGCAAATTTCCAATAGCACTCTCCGGACGCATTCCGACCAAGGTAAATACGGAAAACGGGGAGATAATCGTCGGAGATTACCTGACGCTTTCTTCGGTTCCGGGCGTAGCTGCCAAGGCTCTCAAAGCCGGAGTAGTCATAGGCCAGGCTCTCGATAATTATTCGGGAACCGGAACAGGAAAGATTGAGGTCTTCGTCAAGAATTCTTATTACTCGGGCATTGCCGTAGACAAACTGCCCGGCCTCTCGGGGATCGGTTCCTTACCGGATTCCAAGCAGGTGCTCGCATCTCTCATGAGCGGAAGCCTTGTTACGGCCGGATTCGTTTCGGAAATCTCGACGGACAGGATACTTGCCGGCATTGAGATAATCACCCCCAAACTGACCGCGAACCTTGTATATGCTAATACAATAGAGAGCCCCACACTCGATGCCCTCGTAGCAAGGGTCGGAGCTCTGGAGAGCGCGAGCGCTACTCCGCTATCTTCCGGCAGTATACTGGGGACTATAACTGAATGGATAGGACAGAAGATCACCGCCGCTCTCGGAATATTCAACAGAGTGGAGGTCGGCACGGCTCACGTCTCGCAGGGTATAGAACTTATAGACTCCGCTACCGGCAGCACTTATTGCCTCACCATAAAGAACGGTGAATGGGATAAATTCCAGGGCGCTTGCGGATCCGCACCGGCTTCTCCATCGCCGGAGCCGGAACCCGAGACTGTCTCCGAACCGGAACCTGTCCCCGAGGTAGCGCCTGAACCAGAAACTGTTTCCGAACCTGATCCCGAACCGGCACCGGAGTCAGCTCCCGAACCGGCGCCGGAAGTTGCTACAGACCCCACACCTGCGCCATAATGTAGTAGATGCTTTCTCAATACGATAACCTTTTCAAGCGCGTTCCAAAAAATATCAAAAGACTGACTCTCATACTCTCCGCCGTAGTTGCCATACTTCTTGCGGCGATGATCATGCTCCTGATGCAGCTCCAGGCGTATCGTACGCCAGCTCTCTCAGCAGAGGAGAAGCTCAGAAGCATAATTTCCGAAGTAGGGGAGAAAGTAATACTTCCCGAAGGAGAGACCCCAACGGTAGCCACAATATCGGATCCTTCCAAGCTCCGTGATCAGCCGTTCTTTGCCGAGGCTGAGAAAGGCGATCAGATACTTATATATACAACGTCCAAAAAGGCTGTTCTCTGGCGCCCGTCGGTACACAAGGTAGTTGAAGTTTCTTCACTAAATATAATTCCGGACAGCCCTGCCGCTGATCGTTAGATAGTGCCCCCACCAGGAATCGGACCTGGATCAATTGCTTAAAAGGCAACTGCTCTACCACTGAGCTATGGGGGCGTAAAATCTCAAAAACTATACCGAAAATGCCGGACGCTGTCGAGTTAAAGCGGGATGTCTTTGGCGTAAGCGCCGGCTCCGGTAAGGAGAAGAGAGATTGAGATCGCCAAGAGGAGCATATAGAAGACGATGTCGCGCTTGAGTATGGTGTCGGCTTTATACTCTATATAGAAACTGGCAGCAGAGATGATAACGAAGAGGAGTGCCGCAATCTGGGTGTAAAAGCCGATGAAGAGCATAAGAGCTCCAATAACCTCAACTATACCCAAGAGCTTCATATAACCTTTCTTTCTGTAATCCAAGATTCCGAGATCCAGGAAAATAAAGCCGAGAACAATGCGCAATATAAAAGGGGCCAGAGTCGAATATATGAGCAGGCCGGGAAATGGGTTAAGCATGTTTTTATGATAGCATGCGGCTTATGAAGACAGCTATTGTCGTTCTGGACAATATAAGGAGCGTCGAGAATACGGCCTCAATCTTCCGCACGGCGGAGAGTTTGGGCGTGGCGAAAATAATCTTAGTAGGTACCACTCCCGCTCCGCTAGACCGCTTCGGCAGGAAACGCAAGGATTTTGCCAAAGTATCTCTTGGAGCAGAGGATATGGTCGAGTGGGAGTTTGCGAAGGAAATAAAACCGGTAATCGAAAATTTAAAGTCTGATGGATTTCAGATTGTCGCCCTAGAGCAGGATGAGCGAGGTGCGGAATTCAAGATTTCAGACAGCTTCGCATTAATTTTAGGCAATGAAGTCGATGGTGTTTCAAAAGAAGCTCTCGGACTTGCGGATAAAATCTATGAAATTCCGATGAAGGGGAAGAAAGAATCTTTAAATGTCTCCGTCGCCGCAGGTATCGCTCTTCACGAGCTACTTAAATAACTTCTGATGCTTGTCGCAGTAGTGGGCACTTCTGCCGCCCACTACCTGCCTCCTGATAGTCCCGTCGCACCCTTTCTTCGTACATTTTTTGCCAGTGCGTCTGTATGCATTGTGATGCTCCTGGAATTTGCCCGCCTTACCGTAGACGTTGCGGTAGTCGCTCATCGAGTCACCGCCGAAATCGATACCTTTATTGAGCACGGCCTTCATTGACCTAAACATTTCTTTGGAGTTTTTCTCTGGTATTTTAATCACACTGGAGACCGGGTGTACTCCGGCGCGCCAGAGAATTTCGTCCGAATAGATGTTGCCTATGCCGGCTATGATGCCCGGATCCATGAGAACCTGCTTCACTTTGCCGTTCGGTCTCTTCATGAGCCTCTCCTTGAATTTGGGATAGGTGAAGGAGGTCTCAAGAGGTTCCGGCCCTATATCACGGAGATGTGACGATTCCTCGAGCTTGTCAGTATCCATAATCGTTACTTTGGCGAAGCGGCGCATATCGGAGAGTACCAGATGTTTGCCATTATCCAGAGTGAGCGCGAAGCGTATGAACTGGTTGAAGGGGTCCTGGAGAGCCTTGTCTCTCACTGCATGCCATTTGTTATTTTTTCTTTCGTAATCTCCATAGAGCAAGTGCCCGGTCATCTTCATATGCACGAGTATGGTATGACCTCCGGAGAGATGGATCAAAATATTTTTAGCACGTCTCTCGGCCTTTAAAATTTTGTGTCCGCAGACTTTTCTGCAGAACTCTTTGTAAAATTTAGCATCTTTGATGCTGTCCTTGTGCATCTTGTGCGCGCTCTTGTAGTCGGTCCAGACATCGGTGATTCGCCGGCCCCTGACGGTAGCGTTGAGACCATTGACGGTAGTCTGTACTTCTGGCAGCTCAGGCATTGCCGGTTAAAACTTTTTTGAGTTCTTCTTTAGCGACTTCGTAATCAGACCAGGAAAGTTTCTTGCCATTAGCGAGCATTATGTAAGGATCGGTGCCTTTGCCTGTGATGAGCACGGCGTCACCGCCCTTGGCGCGCTTGATAGCCTCGGCAATGGCATCGCGGCGATCCATGATGATAGTGGGCTCTTTGGTTTTGAACCCCGGCAACATGTCCTCGATGATTTTGTCAGGATTTTCATCATACGGATCCTCGTTGGTTAAAATTATTTCATCGCAATAAGCATCCGCTACGCCGGCCATCTCCGGGCGCTTCCATCTGTCGCGACCGCCGCCGGTGTTGCCCAGAACGCAGATTTTGCGCTGATTTTCAAAAGCCTTGTACAATTCCTTGAGCGAGTCGGCGGTATGGGCATAGTCCACAACTACGTCGAAGTTCTGATCCGTATTTCCATCCAGCTTTACGAACTCCACCCGACCCTTGATTATGGAGAGCTTCTCCAGACCTTCTTTGATGGCTGCGGCGGAGATTCCGAAAGTCTTAGCGCAGGCTGCCGCACCCAATAGATTCCTAAGGTTGAATTCTCCGCGCAATACGGATTTTATTTCCACTCCGTCGAAATTGAAAGTAACGCCGCCAGCCTCGATCTTATACGGATCGCCATCTCTGAGGGAGAAGGGGACTTGTTCGAGGGCACCGCATTTCAAAAAGTGGGCCGATTCCGGATCATCGGCGTTTGCGACAATGACGCTTCTCTTCTTCAGGCGTCTGCACAATGTCTCGGTCAGGGAGAGCTTGGCTTTGCGGTAAGCCTCAAAAGAGCCATGACTCTCTATATGTTCGGGAGTGAGATTGGTGAAGACTAAGGCATCTAGGTAAACAAATTTATGCCTGTACTGCTTAGCCGCCTCACTCGAGAGCTCGAGGATCGCCGTGTCACAGCCGGCGGAGAGCCCGGCACGAAGCATCTGCTGGATGAAGAAGCGGCCGGGCACCGTCATTTTTCTTGTATTTGGAGTGGAATTGTCTGCTATCTTCCAGCGTATGGTATTTAGAAGCACTGTCCTGTGTCCGGCCGCCTCAAAAATGGCATTGATCATCTCGGTTGTACTCGACTTGCCCTTAGTTCCGGTAACGGCAATGACGGTAAGTCTCTTAGAAGGAAAGCCGAAGACAAGAGCGCCAGCGAGGGCAAGAGAGTAGTGATAAGCGGGTGCCATGGCATCAAAGAGCTTTTTCGGTATGAACCTCTTTATCCGGCTCAAAAGATCATCGACCATTGCTTTCTGAAAGAAGCTTAAGCGCATATCTGACCCTATCCGAAGTATTCTCCAGGTCTTTTGGCAGTCTTTTCAGCACATCGCGCACATCGCGTTCATCATATCCGAGCGAGAGAAGTGCTTCCATGACGTCGCCTTCGGCGCGCAAGTTGGCACTTTTGTCCGCGCTTGTGGTAACAAGCTTATCCCGCAATTCGAGGACGATCTTCTCCGCATTCTTCTTGCCTATGCCGCCGACTTTGGTCAGATAAGTGGTGTCGTCGCTCGCCACGGCTTGGCGTAGCATGGCAGGGGAAGCCACATTGAGTATGGAAAGAGCCGTCTTCGGCCCTATGCCCGAGATACCGATGAGGAGTTCGAAGACGTCCAGGTTATCTTTGTCCGGGAAGCCGAAAAGATCCAAAGCATTTTCCTTAACCGATAGATATGTCCAGAGAAAAACCGCCTCGCCAATGACCGCTCCCAGGGCGGTGTCGGTAGTAGAGTAGACCTTATAGCCGACTCCGTTTGTCTCCACTATTAATGTATGTAGATCCTTGTGGCGTACGGTGCCCTGTATTGTGCCAATCATGTGGGTATGATAGCATCTCCGACATGCCAATAACACGAAGCGCCAGGAAGGCACTCCGGAGCTCACAGAGGAAGCGCAATTTCAACATGGAACGCAAAGACAAGGCCGTAGGCGCCGTCAAGGCGGTAAAGAAATTAATCGCTTCTGGAAACAAAAAGGAAGCCGTTAAAGCTCTGCATGTCGCGCAGAAAGCTCTCGACAAAGCAGTCAAACACAACACTCTCGACAGAAATGCCGCTTCACGCAAGAAATCCCGCCTCGCGAAGATGATCAAAAAGTTGGGCTAAAAACCTCGCTTCGCAATTGCTTGCAAAACGAGGTTTAAGGAAAGGCTCCTTGTCTCTTCAGCATATTTATAATGCTAAGGAGCAAGGCGGGGTTGCCCAGCAGATCATCCTCAAAAACTAATTCCCACCCATCACATACCTTTCCCGACCGGTGTTGCTCGAGCATGGTGCAGAAATGCTCGAACGCCTCGTCTTTGTCCTTATGAAAATTGACAACGTGGTCGGGATTGATGAAGGCGATGCAGATCATGCCTTGTTTACCCATGAACCCTCCAGTCCTCTGTCTACCTTTAAGTATATACCTAACTCAGCAATGTGTGCCCCCACCAGGAATCGAACCTGGATTGCCAGATCCGCAATCTGGCGTTCTATCCATTAAACTATGGGGACGGGAAGATTTCCAATATAACTCAAAAACCCAAGTATTCCAATATTTTCTCGACCAGAGGCAGGGTGTGGTATTCCTCTTTGAGATACTGAGATAAATTTCCGCGCAAGCGTTCGGTGTCGATGTTGTCCGAAAGAGGTATGACAATAAGCGGCATCAGCATCTTTTTTGACCGTAGAATCACCTTCTTGTGCGGATGATCGGTGTCTATCCAGAAGGCGGCAAGAGTTTCGAAGGGGTAGAAGACTCTGCCGCGGGCAAGACCCTCGTCATTTATGGAAATGTGGATGTTTTCGGGCGGGCGGTTTATAAAAAGCGCCAGCGAAAAGGCGCTGACGACGACAAGTATACCGAGTATGACATTGCCAAAGATGATAGAAGTCAAGGCAAGGCCGGCAGTGATAATGCCGGCAGCCCAGAACCAGTCGGAGCTCCGCTCCTTGTGTTCGTACTCATGAGCGTTCCACTCTAATGTGGGGATAGATTTGGCCACGCTTAAATTTTATCATAAGAAAAAGCCCCGACGCTAATCGGGGCCTGTACAACACGGCCGATGTTACTAGAGCTGAGTCATCACTTCACGCAGGAAGTTCTCAGCACCCCGGATGTCCCTGTTCGCCAAAAGGCGAGCGAGACCTTTCTTGACGGCGGTGTAAGTGTCACGAATGACGAAGTCATCGAAAGCGCACTTCTCCAGGATGCAGTAACCCCATGTATTCGGGTCACCATTCTGGTAGCGACTCGACAACTCTGGATCATTCAGGGCCTTGAGCGCCCTATCGAGAAGTACCTCACGGTCCGGCTCGAATTTTTCCGGAGTCACCTTGAGCTCGGAACCGTGACCCTTGAACTCAAGGATCGTCGAGAGACGCTGATGCTTGACCAGGGCGTCGAGGCTCCGCTGGATATGGTCGAGCCTGCGGTTGACGGCGGCGGCGGTGACGACCAGCTTGCGGCGTGAAGCGGTTTTCGCGGGCATTGAAAGATCTCCAGTGTGGCAAAGAGAACAAAGAGAGCGGAATGCCCCCAATATCCCCCTCGCTACTCTCTAGCTATATCAAAGATATTAGCGATTGTCAAGTCAGCTAAAAAGCCCTATAATGGGCCAATTGGAGGAGTGGCAGAGTGGTCTATCGCACCTGTCTTGAAAACAGGAGTCTCGAAAGGGACCGTGAGTTCGAATCTCACCTCCTCCGCAACCAAGCTGCTTTGGCTATAAAAAGTAGATAAATGATCTCGAGGACTCCAAAGGTATTGAGAAGGAGTATGGCCACGAACCAGTACTTCTCTCTGCGCTTGGCAGCTTCCCAGAGGGCAAGGCCCTTCCATATTACGCTCCAGGCGATGATAAGGAGGCCGAGCAGGGGATGAGTATTGATCCAGTCAATCATTCCACTATTGTACTATAATGCTCTGATGCGGTTAATGGCCATAGACTTCGGGGAGAAGAGAGTGGGTATCGCTTCCACTGACGAGGAGGGTCAGTTTGCATTGCCGAGGGTAGTTATAGAAAACAGCGATTCGCTCGTAGATGAGGTCGAGCGTCTGGCTGATGACTGGAAGACGGAAAAGATCATCATCGGCGAATCGAAGGATTTCAAGGGGAACCCCAACACCATCCACGCACCGGCTAAAGATTTTGCCACACTGCTCAAAAAGCGCGGCCGGGTAGTCGAATTTCATCCCGAACTCCTGACTTCGATGGAAGCCGAGCGCCTGCAAGGGCACAACGACATGCATGATGCATCGGCCGCGGCGCTCATATTAAAAAGTTATATTGATACACACCAATGATCTCGATAGATGATTTTAAGAAAGCGGAGATAAGCGTAGGCGAAATAAAGTCTGTTGAGCTCGTGGAGGGAAGCGAGAAGCTCCTGAAACTCTCGGTCGATTTCGGAGAAGAACATCCGAGGCTGGTAGTCAGCGGGATACGCAAATATTTCGAAGATCCGCAGTCTCTTGTGGGAGTAAAGTGCGCCTTCGCTACCAATCTTGAGCCGCGACCGCTTATGGGGATGACGAGCGAAGCAATGATTCTCGCTGTATCTACTGAAAACTCGTTCTCGCTCCTCCGCGTCGGCGAAGAAATTCCGGTAGGCACAAAAGTGAAGTGATATACTTAGAAGATGAGGCTTTTTGATCTTTTTCCTCCTCCGAGATTTCTTACACTAAGAGAAGCCGGAGTCTCCGTCACGGAGAGAGCGGTTAAGTTTGTTTCCTTCAAGGTCGGAGCAAGCGGGGGATTACGTCTGGAAAAATTCGGAGAGATTCCGCTTCCGGAAGGGGTTATCTCAGGCGGGACTATTGGGAACAAAGCCGTCCTCTCGGATGTTTTGAGCAGACTCCGCAACGAACATGGCTTCAGTTTTGTAAACGCTACGCTGCCTGAGGAAAAGGCTTATCTCTTCACCACAACGGTAGACAAGGTGGAGTACAGGGATTTACACGATGCCGTAGCCTTCACCGTGGAAGAAAACGCTCCGGTCTCGCTTTCGAAATCTCTTTTTTCCTTCGAAATACTGGAAGCGGAGTCGCAAGTGAAAGCCGCCGTTTCCGTATTGCCGCAAGAGATCGCGGAATCCTATATGGAGATTTTCGAGGCGGCAGGTATGACTCCGGTTTCTTTCGATATCGAGTCACAGGCCGTAGCCAGGGCGCTCGTTAAGAGAGGAGACGAGCGTTCGCATCTTATAATCCACCTCAGCGAGAGGAAAGTCGGCCTGTATCTAGTCGATAATGAGGTAGTGCAGTTCAGCTCCACCTTATCTGCCGATCTCTCCGGAGGCGGTACTCCCGAGGCGGTAGCCGCGCTCAAAAGCGAGATCAGGAAGTTTTTCATCTTTTGGAACACCCGGCTCGAGCACGGGGGAGTACCGGGCAGATCGGTGGAGAACGTAGTTCTCTCGGGTCCGTATGCAAGCGATGAGCGCATTGTTTCCAACATCATGAGCGATGTCGAGACCCCATATGCTCTCGGGAACGTCTGGGCAAACGTGTTTTTATCCGGAAGAAAACTGCCCGATATGCCCTTTGATACATCTCTCGGATTCGATACGGCCATCGGTGCGGCATTACCTCAGAGTTTACACGCATATGTATAAGCTTCTGACGCCGGCAGGCATAGAGAAAGTCAGGAAGGAGTATGCCTTCCGGCGCATAGGTGCGGGACTTGGACTTTTCGCGCTTCTTCTGGCCTTTACCGCTCTGGCCCTACTGCCGTCGCTTGTCATAGCCAAAGGCAAAAGGGATGCGGCGGTGCTTGCCCTCAGTTCTAGCGCGACGGCTGTAAGCATAGACAAAGACGAACTTTCGGAGTGGGCGGCAGGAATCCGATCCACGCTTAAAGTTCTTGCATCTGCAGACCCAGACAGACCTTATGAGTACTTCCGGTCCGTGCTTTCTGTAAAATCAGCGGGCATTAAGATTACGGATTTTTACTGGCAGAGATCAGCCGGGGCATCTATTATTAAGATCAAGGGTGTCGCCAAGGACAGGCAGAGCCTGCTCCTCTTCAAGAGCGATCTCGATACGCTGGATAGTTTTGGCAGTGCTGAGTTTCCGGTTGATAACCTTGCCAAAGATGCGAATATCGATTTCGAAATATCATTAACCATTTCATCCTGATATGAATTCGAAAACCAGACTGACTGTTCTTGTTTTCATTTCCGCCCTTCTTGCTCTTGGGGTGATGGCTGAGCTTTCGTATATAAAGATGACTTCGGCTGAGGCCGGAGAAATGCTCGCCGAGGCCGACACCCGTTCCGGCAATGATGCCTGGACCAGGAATGCGCGTTCCGTTCAGGTGAACGAAAGGGACAGCGTCCGCATCCTTGATGATGCCAAACTGACCAGGACAAAGCTTATAACTCTCATCGATCTCTTGGAAAAGACCGGCAGGTCCATGAATCTGTCCGTTGTCGTCACCTCGGTAAAGAGTGACGCTTCAAGCATATCGACTAGTAGTCCCGAGACGGTTAATATGACCGTAACAACGAGCGGCCCATGGGCTTCATCACTCGCTTTTATACGTCTTTTGGAAAACCTTCCGCATAAAATCTATATCGATGAATCCAGGATCACAAAGGAAGGCCAAGTCTGGGAAACGTCATCGACTATGAGGCTGACTACTTTACCGGAAGCACAATGACCAATCTCGCCAAAAACACATACAAAAACCATGGCCGCCTTCTCGGATGGGGAAGTTCGCCGGAAGCCGACTGGAAGGTGATGTTCTCACTCTTTCTGATACTGGTTCTGATTGCGGGAGTATTGAGCGCCGAAGTTTTTTACAGCCTCAAAGACGGCGAGTCTGGAGAATTTGATAACAGCATGCCCGTAGACCTGGACCTGCTCCGCAAGACCGCCCTCTACTACGACAAAAAAGTTTCTGAATTCAAGACTCTGCAAAATACTGCGGAAACAGCACCAGACCCGTCGATATAAATTCTATTTGAAGTTTTTCCTCGCCAGCAGCCAGAGCCCTGCCGCAGAAGAGACAAGGTATGATGGGAATTGTCTGAGCCAGAGCTCGCCATAATCTAACCAGCGGGGGATGGTGACCGGCATGAAGTTTTCAAAGAGGCGCCACTCGCCGGGGAGTCCCAATGGCGAAAGGTAATGGCTGTATCCGGTGAGTACAAGAGTCAAAATGAGACTGCCGAAGGCCAGATATCTGCCCTCAAGATAGCCGTACCAGAACAGGAGGAAAGGAAAGATGATGAGAATCCTGGTAATAAACCAGGTTACACCGACGAATTCTCCCAAAAGCAGACTCGAGAGTATGCCTGAGACTACGGAGATGAGAACAGCGCCGATTACGGCCCGGCTTGCCGCAGAGCGGGCATCCGCGGAATCGAAATTCTCATTGGTATGAGTTTTCCGCCAGAGCCAGAGAGCGATAGCGTAACCGATATATATAACGAGGAAGTGTATCGGAATACCAGTAACCCAAGTATGGCTGAGGTCGAGCCACTTGGGTTCATCGGGAAGGCCGACAGGAGAAAACGTCCAGTAATAAACAGTGAGAATTATTGTATGGACGAGGGTGATTATGGCACCCTTGCCGTACCCGCTGCCGAGCCAGGCCGTACCGAGGGCGAAGACCGTGGTTATAAGAGCCGTTTTTGTGATCCAGTATGTCCAGTAAGGATCGTTTTCCCACATGAGAGCGTGTCCGATCATGGAGTCTGAAAGGATCCCGAAGAGGCCGATGAGTATTGCAAACTTAGCCAAATCTCTGGCGTTTGTCATGCCAAAAAAGACGCTTATTGGCCCTCTTTCTTACTTTTAGGGTGCCTCCAGCAGGAATCGAACCCACATCAACGCCTTAGAAGAGCGCTGCTCTATCCATTGAGCTATGGAGGCGCTATCAACAGTCGTATCTTATCATATCTCTTTACAAGGTATAATTTTGTTGTGCGAGTGTAATTAATTAATCAATTTAGCAACTTATGGCAAAGAAATTTGCATTGGTGTTCGGCTGGATCTTCGTAGTTTTCGGAGTCTTGGGTTTCTTCAGTAATCCGATAATAAGCGGAGCTCCTGGCGCGATCTTCATGGCTGATACGGCGCACAACATCGTACATCTCATCTCCGGTGTCATATTCCTATGGGTAGCGTACGGGGCGGTACACAAGAGTGCCATGGTCCTCAAGGTATTCGGCGTTGTGTATCTCCTGATGGCTGTCGTCGGGTTCTTCTCGGGAGACTCGGTGCTCGGGCTGATTACAGTCAACGGTGCTGATAATTGGCTGAATCTCGTTCTGGCCGCTCTTTTCCTCTGGGGAGGAATGTCCAGGGATTCGTCGCCATCGATGGCTATGGGCCAGATGTAAGATAGCTTGAACATGTATACAAAAACCGCCGGATGGCGGTTTTTGATTTGTGGGCGATACAGGACTCGAACCTGTGACCTTCTCTGTGTAAAAGAGTTGCTCTACCAACTGAGCTAATCGCCCGATGGAACGATACTAACATATGTTGTATTCTCTGTGTACGAGCATGTGGCGGAATTGGTATACGCGTACGTCTCAGAAGCGTATCCCGTAAGGGTTGGGAGTTCGAGTCTCCCCATGCTCACAATTGCAAGATATGGCACCGGAAATATTATATGAGGACGATGACATCTTAGCCGTCAATAAACCGGCGGGGTTAGTCGTGCATTCTGACGGCCGGACCAAGGAGCCGAGCGTAAGTAGCTGGTTCGTAGAAAAATATCCTGAATCAAAGGATGTGGGTGAACCTCTCGGAAATATCGAGCGCTCCGGGGTAGTGCATCGCATAGACCGCGAGACTTCGGGAGTTCTCCTCTTAGCTAAAACCAAGGAGGGACATGCATGCCTCAAGGAGCAATTTCAAAATCACGAGATTGATAAGATTTATCACGCATTCCTCTACGGCAACCTCAAGGAAGATCACGGCAGTATCAACTTGCCGATAGGCAAAAGTAATTCCGACTTCCGCAAGCGTAGTGCCGAGCGGGGAGCGAAGGGAGATAAGAAGGAAGCTCTCACATACTATAGAGTGCTCGCAAGAGGTGACGGTTGGACTTTCATTGAAGCTAAACCCAAGACCGGCCGCACTCACCAGATTCGCGTGCACTTCAAAGCTTTGCACCATCCAGTAGTATCCGACAAGCTCTATGCCAGCAAAAAGGAATCACTTCTGGGTTTTGACCGATTGGCTCTCCATGCCAAGGAAATTACTTTCACAGATACAAAGGGCCAAAAACATATAGTTGTAGCCCCATATCCAAAGGATTTCGAACAAGCATTGACAAATACTAAAATAGGAGTATAATATAAAAAGATGGTAAACAGAGGTACCAGAATTCCTCCGTATGTTGAAGGCATTCTCCTTCAAGCAGTTCAACGCAAGAGGCAAGATGTCCTACATTTCATGGCTTTTGCTCTCCGTAGTAGCCGAAGTCGCGCTTTGCTCGATCATGTATGTTCTAGGACGACGTTCGCAGCACAAGGAACCCGTCGCAACTGACCGTGCGAATCGACTGTTGGAACAGTGTCGCAGTACAATCAGAAATAGGGGGAATCGCATCAAGAATCGGTTCCTCATCGAAGCGAAGATGAAGAAGAATCCGAACTTGGTAGTCGACTGGGATTACAAAACACCAGATTGGTACGCCATCAATATCTGTGAGAATTACCAGGACGGTAACAAACAGATGTGTCGGCGTATTGCTATGGTTTGTCTCTGGTCAGAGGGTGTAGTACCGACAATCCGCCTGACTTGTCCGGATCCGAAGTTCGACAGGACAGAGGATTTGACGGACGAGGTAGTCGAAGAGTTCATGAGGGAGATCGATTTCAGGATACCGAATCTTCTGGCTGCCGTCTCGGTTTAATGCGTTTCAGCACAATGGGCGTTCCGACATAATCGGAACGCCTTTTCATTTGTAAAAAGCTGTGTTAGATTGGTGCTTCAACAAAGCAATAAATAAGATGCCTACAAGGGTAATTTCACCGGTAAAAATAGAAGACCGCGCCAAGCTCGACCTCAGAGCCGGCGATACCGTACGCGTCTGGCAGAAGATCATGGAGAAAGGCAAGACCCGCCTCCAGAGCTTCGAGGGCCTTGTCCTCGCCCGTAAGCACGGCTCTGAAGCCGGCGCAACCTTCACTGTTCGCCGCGTAGCCTCCGGAGTCGGCGTCGAGAAGATTTTCCCCCTCTACTCTCCGATGATCGACAAGGTCGAGATCATCAAGCGCTCTAAGGTCCGACGCGCCAAGCTCTACCACATCCGCGAGAAAGCCGCTAAAGAAATCCGCCGCCAGATGCGTAATGAACGCTTCGCTACCGAAACTCCCGAGTCTCCTGAAGCCGCAGAAACTCCTGTTGAAGCATAGCCGTTTTCTTGTTAGTGTGTGGGCATCGCGCGGGTGGCGAAATTGGTAGACGCACTACCTTGAGGTGGTAGCGCCCTCTGGGTGTGGAGGTTCGAGTCCTCTCCCGCGCACCAATAAGTTTGCGGGGCTGTAATTTACAAGCGGGACCAATGGACAGCCGCACCTCCTTGTTTCTTGATGAGTTATAAACAACCACTCCGGCCGGTCTTCGTTATACTATGAACCAGGAATGTTCTTGGAGGAGATTTTATGGCCATGGCAATAAAACCGCAGGCCCTGCATGTGCCGATACTCTCGGATATCCCGGCGGAGCTCCTGCGCCTCGCCGCGCAGTATAGATTCAATCCTGCCAACGGGGCTGAGAAGAACAGGGCGGATCGGGAAGAGTTCGGACTCCGTGTCGGGTCTTTCATATCGGAGAATCTGGAGTACGGACCGGGCAAGCAGGTGTCTCCGGGTAACGTGACGATAGCTTTGACCATACACAGGGAGCCGCTCATACGGAGGGAGAGTCAGGTTTCTCTCAGTCGCGTGAACCAGCTTACTCTCGTATGGGCTCTGCGCATCATCACTATGGGCTATCGCGGGTTCATGAAGGAAGGAGTCCTCGAGAAATTCAAGCGCGAGAATGTGGTATGGCTTGTGAGGGGTTACAACTATGCCTTGCCTCCGGATCATGCGCTCTTCTGCCCATTCATCAACAAATGGGAAGAGCAGGGTCTGCTGTGGAGATTGGTCCGGGATAACGATATGAATGCGGCGGGTGACTGGCCGGTCACTCCCATGCAGATCGTACCTGCCAACCAGTGCGGCAAGTGCGCCGCCGAATACAAAGCCGCTCGTTGAGCGGCCTTTTTCTTGATTTAATGGTATAAAAGGTGTGATGGTGCCTATGGTGTAGCGGTTAGCACACGAGTTTGTGGAACTCGCAGTTCGGGTTCGACTCCCGATAGGCACCCAAAATAATAAAAAGAACTCGCTATAGAATGCGAGCTCCTAAGATATCACCGAATTTCCTTACCGGCTTCATTGCGGCCGGCTCCTGTCCATTCTTCCTCCTCTCTCGATCGGGGAAATACCGGGACGAGAGCATCCGGCCGAGATGGTAGTAGATGTGACAGGCCATCCATGGCTCTTTGAAAAGCTTTTCAGTGGAGGAGAGCTTGTCTCCGGATCGGAGCATGGCGCCGATAGCTCCGTGCATGCGTGCATAATGCATGTCGAGAAGCGCTGATCGCGGATCCATCTCGTAACCCAGGCCATTCTCGACTTCGACCGCTACCATCGAACGGCGGGCCAGCCAGAGTGGATGTTCGAATCTCTGCCACTCTTCGATATAGCGGTTGATCTCCTCTCGCGCGTCGCCTTTTAAGGCTCCAAGATTTCGATCAAAGATCAGCGGTAGATAGTCGCGCTCGGGCTCGCGATGCTCATAGCCTATAACACCGACAAGGTCGTTAGTATGTTCGTCAGCGGCCATGTCGAACATGAGGATTGTCGTCCGGGTCTCCACTTCCCGCAAGTTTACAAGCCTGTCCACGCGCACGCGGATGACAAGGTCTCTCCCTAACTGAAAGAAATTCTCACTCGTCAACTCGTTTGCCACCTGAGTAGTGTCCACATCTTCTCCTTGCCTCGGCATAAGCCACCGGCTTTGAAGGTACTGGGCACCCGGGATGGAAGCCCTAAACTCCGAATTCATCCTAGCACTGATGAGGTATATACTCTAGGCATGAATAAACCAACTCTCTTTATAGTTTGTGGGGAAGCTTTTTCGGGTAAGACGACCCTAGCCAAGGAGATTAGTAATCGCTTTGGGGCGGAAATCGTCGGGCGTGACAGGATCTACTTCGCCCTTGAGAAAATGCTGGCTCTTGAAATCACCGATGATGAAGATGACGACAAGCTATGGACCAAAGACTTGTGGCCTATTGCCGTTCAGGGGGCGAAAAATCATCTCTCACTGGGCAAATCAGTAGTGTTTGATGATGTCTGCCTTCACCTGTGGCAGCGCGACGAATTACGCTCGGTTGCACAAAGTGTCGGGGCAGACTCTGTGCTTGTTTACTTGGATGTGCCGGCGCAAGTTCTCAAAGAAAGGAGAGAAAGAAACAGAATAACCAAGGAACGTCACGATGTTCCGTCGAAGTGGCTTACTGAAGATTCATATAATTTTGAACGGCCTGCCGATTCCGAGAATCCGATAAAATATGCGCCGGAGACAAATATTGATGATTGGTTTAGTAAACTTATATCTAATGAATAAGCTTCTTAAATTCATAGAGCTGACGCGGAAGTTTCGCGAAGTGGAACGCAAGATAAAGTTCAAAGACGGTACGGATGAAAATGATGCCGAGCACAGCTTCCAGCTGGCTATTACTGCATGGTATATAGCAATAGCCAATGAGATGAAGTTCGATATGGAAAAAGTACTGAAGTACGCCCTAGCGCACGATCTGGTTGAAGCCTACGCTGGCGATACGCCATCGGATGTTCACAGAAAGTTCGAAGGGGAGAGGCAAACCAAGCATGATAGGGAGCAGGAAGCCGCAGAAAGGATCCGTAAAGAGTTTCCTGAATTCGATGAACTCCACGGAATAATAGAAGGGTACGAAAAAAGGGAAGACCAAGAGAGCAAATTCGTGTACGCACTCGATAAGATCATGCCGATACTGAACATCTATCTCGACGAAGGTCACTCCTGGAAATTCTATGACGTGAAGATCGATGACGTTATCAGATACAAGCAGGACAAAATAGCCGAGTCCCCGGTGGTTAAAAAATATTTCGATTTGATAATCCCGCTCCTGCGTTCGCTGCCGGAATTATGAGGATAACCGTCCGGAGATAATTGTTGCCAGATCGCTGAGCTTCATATCCGCTGTCTCTTCCTCAGTGAAGGTCGCATCGAGTAGATCCGCAACTTCGCTCTCGGCGGAGGCTTCGGCTAGCATGCGCGCGGAGTTGTAGCCGGCCATCTCATAGTGTTCCACATAGCTCGCGGCCCCGATCAGGGCAAGGTCTAGCTGATCACCCTCTTCTATATTTTCCACGCACCACTCCGCATCCTTGACCAGGCCTCTGATGGCCTCGCTCTCTAGCCTGTCCGGTGTTTCTCCGAGCAATTTAAAGGCTTCTTCGAGCCGCTTGGACTGATCCTTTGTTTCCTTAAGGTGATCGTTGAGGACCTTCTTCAGGTCGTTGTCTGTAGCGGCTTCGGCAAGTTTGGGCAGGTTGTCAATAATGACAGACTCGATATCATAGAGCGCTTTTAGCTTGTTCAAAAGTAATTCCTCCATGTTTATTTAGACGCGAATGTGCGTACTAAATTACAGAGCTGAAAGGAAATACTGGAGGCCCGAGGACTTGACGAAGTGAAAGTTTTTTAGTTATATAAGACGCAGGCAAAGCAGTTAAGCACCTTAGTATCCCTCCTCCCATGTAGGGCCTCCAACTTCTCACCCAGAGGTACCAAGCATGAAGAGATCCGCGACATCCTCATCGAATCCCTCCTCCCCGGTACGCCAATCTCTCGACTCTGACCAACGTCAGAAGGCGCAGAGAATCGTCAGCGGCTGCGTCAAGTATGCAGGCATTGGCGGCGGACCAGGGGAGCAACACGAGCGTGATTCGCAGATGAGGGCTCTCGTCAGAAGCAGCGGCCTCCAGCCGCAGCAGATCGAAGGAGTTGTCGATCTTCTGCGGGACGGCGCCGCCCTCGGCGCACGAAGCCAGGTCGAGAGACTGATCGCGGGACAAGTGCACTAGGTGCGCAAACGACTCGTCACTCCTGACGGTTCGTCCTTCATCACCAGCCCGACGCATGCGCGTCGGGCTTACCTTTTATATGATAAAATTGTTTTATACATGAATCTTTCGCGGGTGATAAAAAATATGTGGTTCCTTCTCGTCTGCATTTTTTCCGGCCTGACCCTTCTCGTTATTACTACCGGAGTGCAGAGCGGGGCGGGCGAACTTACCCCCTTTAATAACGCGGTAGAGACGGCAATCTCGCACTTTCGCACTCCGCTCCTTACTACCATAATGCTTTTCATTACCAATGCCGGATCTCCGCTCGTGCTTTCTGCTATCGCCATTGGCCTTGCCATACTCCTCGTACTTCACAGGGATACTTACGACACTCTGCTTTATATGGTCTCCATTACGCTCTCGATAGTTTCCTTCATCATGATGAAAAATTTTCTCGGTATTCCACGTCCGGTATACAGCCTGGTGGAACAGCTCTCGAGCTGGAGCTACCCTTCTGGCCATGCCACTGTCGCCACGGCCTTCTTTTTCGTGACAGGGTACTCCTTCTTCAGCTGGCCAAAAACCTGGAGCGTCAAAATCTCTTTGGTTACACTCTGCCTTATTGGAGCGGGTCTCGTATGCTTCTCAAGGGTTTATCTTGGAGCGCATTTCGCTCTGGATGTCTTGGCGGGCATATCGCTCGGACTCCTTTCGGTAAGCTTCACCATACTGGTTTTCAACATCTTTCTCTCCGAAAGGGAGTGGTGGCGCCGGAAAGTCCGGAGCTTGTAAAGTTCTCAGCGGCTGGGATATACTTCTTTCATGAATGAATATTTTGAACACGAAGAGGTCAAGCGCTTCTTCAAGTGGGCGACGGTCGTAGTGGTATTGCTGGGCATATTTCTCTTGTTTAAGAGCCTGAATGCTTTCAAAGACTGGAGGAGCCCCAGCGCGGCCTTCAACACTATCGTGGTTACGGGCCATGGAGAGGCTTTCGCCACACCGGACGTGGCGAACTTCACTTTCACCGTCTCGGCTGATGCCTCGAGCGTAGGCGGAGCGCAGGATACGGTTACACAGAAGACCAATTCCATAATGAACGCTCTCAAAGAACTCGGAATAGAGGAGAAGGACATACGCACTACCGACTACTCCGTTTACCCCAAGTATACCTACCAGCCCGTAGCCTGCTCTCCGACATTCTGTCCTCCGTCGCGCCAGATACCGGACGGATACACAGTGACGCACAGCGTCGAGGTCAAGGTCAGGAAGACCGATGATGCTGGAAAGGCTCTGGCTGCCGCGGGAGCCAAGGGCGCAACTAACATCTCCTCGCTTGCCTTTACCATAGATGATCCGGAGTCGATCATGAACGAAGCCAGGGACGAAGCAGTTAAGGAAGCCAGGGAGAAAGCTAAGACTTTGGCGAAGTCTCTCGGAGTTAGGCTCGGTCGGGTAGTAGACTTCAACGACAGCACCTATAACCCCGGTCCTTATCCGGTCTACAAGCTCGAAGCTCAGACCGGTGCCGCTGATACGTCGTCAGCGCCGAGTCTTCCGGCTGGCCAAAACAAGATCACCTCGAACGTAAGCGTGACGTACGAAATTCGTTGACATCTATAGTGGTTCTATAGTATTATCTGAAAGACGCCGAGGAGGGCGTTTTTTAGTAAAATGAACAGATTTATCCAATATATACGCGATACGAGAGCGGAGCTGGTACATGTTAAGTGGCCTAGCCGCAACCAGGCTGTTGCCTTCACACTTATAGTGATCGGTGTCTCCATCTTGACGTCCTTAGTTCTTGGTTTTTTCGACTACGTACTCTCACTCGTAATCCAGAAGTTCGTACTTTAACTTTTCATATATGGCAAAACAAAAAATCTCCGAGGGCCGCAATTGGTATGTCATCCACACTTACGCCGGATATGAAAACGCCGTGCAGAGGAACTTGAAGCAGCGTATTGAGTCCCTAGGTATGGAGGACAAAATCTTCAACGTAATTGTCCCTACCGAGAAGAAGATCAAGATTAAGGGAGGCAAAAGGGTAGAGGAGGAAGAGAAGATATATCCGGGCTACATTCTTGTAGATATGATCGTTACCGACGACTCATGGTACGTGGTGAGGAATACCCCCAGAGTGACCGGCTTCGTCGGTTCCGGCGTGTATCCGGTACCGATAGACAAGAAGGAGGTCGACTCCCTCTTCGCCCGCATGAACGCCGACAAGGTCATGCACACTATTAACCTTTCTACCGACGACGCGGTGCTCATAGTCGACGGACCCTTCAAGGAGCTTGAGGGCAAGGTCTCCGAGATCGATCAGGAGAGAGGCAAAGTCAAGGTTCTGGTCAGCATGTTCGGCCGAGAGACTCCGGTGGAGCTCGACTTCTTGCAGGTCAAGAAGATGTAAGGTAATCTATCTGTCTCACCAAAATGGCTAAGAAAGTTACAAAAGTATTGAAGCTCCAGATCCCAGGCGGTAAGGCCGTACCTGGCCAGCAGTTGGGACCAGTGCTCGGAAGCGCGGGTATAAACATCGGCGAGTTCGTCAAGCGTTTTAACGACGAGACCAAGGGAAGAGCGGGTGAAATCGTCCCTACAGTCGTCGAAGTATACGAAGACCGTACTTACCACATGATCTACAAGACGGAGCCGGCATCCAATTTGATATTGAAAGCACTGGGCAAAGAGAGCGGTTCCGGCAAACCTAATACTTCAAAGATCGGCACTATCACCAAAAAGCAGGTCAAGGAAATTGCTGAGAAGAAGATGGCAGACCTAAATGCCAACGACATCGATGCCGCTATGAAGATTATCGAGGGCTCCGCCCGCTCGATGGGCGTGGACGTGAAATAGACAAAAGACCCGCGAAAGCGGGTCTTTTGTTATTCATACGGGTATGATATTACTTAAATATAATTTTACTCATGAAAACGACCGAGAAATCACAACTTGTCAAGAATATAGTCAGCGGCTCACTTCGATTCGAAGACAGATACATTTCTGACAGAAGCACTTTGGATTCCGTGGTCAAAACTTTGAAACAATCCGGATATCGCATTGTGCTCACTCAAGGTGTTTATGACCTCTTTCATGTCGGACATAAACGCTATCTCGAAGCTGCCAAAAGTCATGGTGACATTCTCATAATCGGTGTGGATACAGATGAGCTGACAAGGAAGAGGAAAGGTCCCAACCGGCCTTTCGACTGGCTCAATGACAGGCTTGAGATCTTGGCGAGCTTGCGTACCGTCGATATCGTAACTACAAGAGATCATAATGAACATATATATGACCTCATAAGAACGGTCAAACCGGATGTTTTGGTTATGTCACAGACCACTGAAGACTTCAAAGATAAAGACAGGCAAAATCTGCTAAGATACTGCGGAGATATCCAGATCCTGCCTGCCCAGGCGTCCACTACCACTACCGCCAAACTAAGGCGCATGATGGTTGATGGCGCAGAGCAGCTTGGCATAAAGATAACGACCCTTATAAACGACTTCCTCAAAGGAATAAACCATGAAAGCGGCAATCCTGTATCTCCCGGTAATTCACACAGGGCATCTAGACTTTTGCAAAAGACAAAGGCCAGACAGCCTGTTATTGCTCGGAAGAAGTCTCATCGATGAGATCCCATATCTTGAGAGGGATATAAGAAAACTCCCTCCAGAAATCGCTAGAGAACTTGCACAAACCATCTCGCTTGCTCCGCAGGTCTCGATCCTCGAAAAGGATAATCTCTCCGAACTGGATAAGTTCGATGAGATTGTCGTTTCCAGTGACGACGTCGGTCGCATGCTCGAGGAGAAGTACCTGCAGGAGAAGAAGGTAACCAGAGACACCGCCTTCCTGCGCTGGCACAACATGAACGCCGTTACCAAAATTCCAGCATCAGAAAACATGGCCATCTCATCGGAGGAGCTCGACAAGGAGTTCATTCAACTGGCGCAGCTGGAGTCAGACAAAAGCTCGGACTGGTGGCGCCATGTCGGAGCAGTATTGGTCAAAGACGGGAAGCCGGTACTCTCCGGCTACAACAAGCACTTCCCGACAGAGCACTCTCACTACATAGACGGCGATGCTCGCTCCGGATTCGATGCCGGGCCTCAGATAGCGGAGATCGTCACTTCCCAGCATGGAGAGGCCTGGATAATTTCTGAAGCAGCTAAGCGCGGAATATCTACAGAAGGCGGCGACCTGTATATCACCACCTTCCCATGTCCGGCCTGTGCCATGCTCGTTGCCACATCTGGGATAAAAAAGGTTTACTACAGAGACGGGTACTCGCTTCTTGACGCAGAGAAGATCCTGAAGCAGGCCGGAGTGGAACTGATAAAAGTCGTATAAAAACAGCCGAGTCCCAGGACTCGGCTTTTGTTACACCAGCTAAAGATAGAAAACAGCTTCGATATGCGGCTCTCTCTTCTGGGCAATATGTCCGTGTATGTGACGGATGGTCGCTCCGGTCCAGATAGGTTCGCCGAAGCGCATATAGATCCCGCCGCCGGGTATATCGAACCGAGACTCCATGATTTTAGCCACGGTCCCGAGCTCCTCCCATGCACCCGTCGGAATATCAGCGGCATTTTCCGCATGAGTCTTGAGAAAGAGCATGAAATGCCGCCCGCCGTCCTTGGTCCATTCGTAGGGCCACATATTGTCACTCACGACCCAATGCACTCCGGACCATACGTCCTCCTTGAGATGCCAGCGTCGACGGTGCTCCGGGCAGAAAGGACAAACGCCAGCCTCGCGGATCTCCTGCATGGAATTGAGCTGATCCACGGTACGGACATTCGGCATGTAGATATACCGATCCGGCTTGCGGTTGTAAATCTCCCAGGTGAAGGAGAACTCGTTCCGTTTGTCTGCCAGACGATCCGTGCTCGACTCAAGTTCCCACTCATCGGGATTCCACCGCGGAGCTTTGGGGAAGAAAACATCTCCTTCGACCTCGGTATGGACTCGGGTGAGAAAAAGTTTGGTGGCGGCTGGCAGGGCCAGATTGTATATCTGACCCCCACCGATCACGAAAACTGTTTCTCTCTTGGCCCGCACGAGAATGTCACCAAAGTTGCTGATGAATTTCACTCCATCACATTTTCTGTCCTTGGGACTACGGGTGAGGACGATATTCTCCCGATTGGGGAGCGGTTTGTGGTTCCTGCCGATGATCGAGTCGAAAGTGGTTGAGCCCATCACTACTGCACGATTCAGGGTGATTTCCCTGAATCGCTTGAGATCGTCGCTGAGATTGAATGGAAGCCCATTCTCTCTCCCAATGACCCCGTTATTTGCGACTGCAGCGAGGATTGCCAGTCCATTTGCCATCGGTTACTCCGTGACGGGGATGTCGTTCATGGCTGGATGCGGATTGTAGTCCGCGAGATCGAAATGCTCCGGTCGGAATTCGAGCAGATCCTTGATGCTCGGATCGTTGATGACGAGCGTGGGAAACGGAATGGGTTCCCGTTCCACAAGCTCCTTCATGTGCTCGACCTGGTCGCTGTACATATGAGCATCATGGATCGAGTGCACATACCATTCCGGCTTGTAGCCGGTAACTTGCCCCAACATGAGGGCGAAAGCCGCCCACTGGAGCATGTTCGACGGTACACCGATCGGCACGTCACCAGAGCGCTGGTCCATACGAAGCGTAAATGTGTCGCCGGTGATGGTGATCTGGAGATCGCCATGACATGGTGCTACGACAACCTTACGCTGAAGTTCCTTGTGCTGGAGCGTCAGCTCCGGAATCCACGGCGTGACTCGGTGAGTCGTGACCCACGGCATGTCCCTCATCTGCTTCACCATTTCGGTGAACTGATTGAAGACGCTGCCATCGGGCTGAACCCGAACAAAGCCGGGTCCATATGAGCCGGGACCGAGATCGCCTGGTTCGAGGCCGAAATTGGCACACTTCTCCGGTGTGACCCAGCGAGCCCACCAGTTCGGCCAGTGCTTACCGCCGATACGCTTGAAATCATCAAGCGTCCGAGCACCGTGCATGAAGCAGATGACCTCGGCGATAGGCTTCCGGAAGAATGAGCCGATGTCGCGATCGGTAATGATCGGGAAACCGTTGGCGAGGTCAAACTCCATGTTCTGAGTCCGGAGATGAGTGATGCGGTCCTTGGTTTGATACTTGTTGTGAGTACGAACACCCTCAGCCATGATGAGGTTAAGGATGTCGCGATACTGCGTGTCGGGGATCCTGTCTGCGTAGGGACGCATTTTTTCCTTGGTTGGTGTTGTAAAGGGACTACCTCTGCCTGCCATACTACTCATTTCCAGAGGCCTGTCTATCGGGTATCATGAGGGGGTGAAAGCAACTCTGGAAAGGCTGATTCGGGAAGCTCTGGGAGACCCACAAGCGGACTTCGTGGTGGAGCACCCGACCGATCTAAAGATGGGAGATTACTCGACCAATGCCGCTATTAAATACAGGGACAAGAAAGAACAAATCTTCGAATATCTCAATAATCATAAGCCGGAAGGGGTCGAGAAGGTCGAAATGGTTGGGCCGGGGTTCATAAACTTCTATCTGTCCAAAGATTTTTATAAAGGAAGTCTTAATAAAATAATCAAAGAGGGAGACAAATTCGGCAAAGGCGAAAGTCTAAAGGGCGAAAAGGTGATGGTCGAATATACCGATCCCAACCCGTTCAAGGAATTTCATATTGGACACCTAATGAGTAACGCTATCGGCGAAGCTATCTCGCGCATCATTGAGTGGAATGGTGCAGAGGTAAAGCGGGCTAATTACCAGGGAGATGTCGGTATCCATGTAGCCAAGGCGGTGTGGGGGATGAAAAATGGCGAAAGGAATCCCTACGTCGCCGGTGCCAAGGCGTATGAGGATAATGAAAAGTCCAGGGAAGAGATAGAAGAAATAAATACTAAACTCTACGACCGATCAGATAAGGAGCTGAATGCGCTTTATGATGTTGGGCGGAAGGAATCACTGGATAAGTTCGAAGATATTTATAGGAAACTAGGTACCAAGTTCGACTATTACTTCTTCGAATCAGAGACTGCCCCAATAGGAAAGAAGATTGTCGAAGAAAATACCGGCAAGGTTTTCGAAGAATCTGACGGTGCGGTAGTTTTCCATGCGGAGAAACATAATCCGCACTTGCATACCCGGGTCTTTATAAACTCCAAGGGTTTGCCCACCTACGAGGCTAAGGAGCTTGGCCTGACGAAAAAGAAATTCGAAACTGAAGATCTCGACGAATCTATAGTTATTACCGCTAACGAGCAGAGTGACTACTTCTGTGTGGTCTTGGAAGCGGTAAATCAGATTTATCCGGAATTGAGAAATAAGATGATGCATCTCTCGCATGGAGTTTTGAAATTGCCGAGCGGCAAGATGAGCTCACGCACGGGTGAGGTTATATCAGCCGAAAGTTTTATAGAAGATATCAAGGGCAAAGTTAAGGATGACGAGCAAGTGGCTATCGGCGCTATCAAATATATGATCCTGCGCTCAAACATCGGCGGCGATATTGTTTTCGATATCGACAAATCAGTTTCAACCGAGGGCGACTCCGGCGTGTATCTCCAATATGCTCACGCCCGCGCTAACTCGCTTTTGGAAAAAGCAGGGAATAGGGGTCAGGTGACAGGGGAACAGGGACAAATCCGCGAGGTCGAAAGGCTTCTATACAGATTCCCTGAGATCGTCGAGCGAGCACAAGCAGAATATGCCCCGCATCACATAACCACATACCTCACTGAATTGGCCGGATCCTTCAACAATTTCTATGCTCACGAGCAAGTGATCGGCGACTCGCCAGAGTCCGGCTACCGCCTGGCAATAGTCGAAGCAGTGAAGATTGTTCTCAAAAACGGCCTGACAGTTCTCGGCATTCCCGCACCGGAGAAAATGTGATAAAATAGGCCCACAATGGCTGAAGATAAAGGCCTTTCTAGATCGGAGCGTGAGGAGGGGGAAATATGAAGGTCCTCCGACGGCCAACGCGAAGCCGGCCCTTCACCATCTGGAGTCGCGGGCTTTTAAGGATGCCATACCCCGGTACAAGACTATGCGCGGATATCATGTACCCCGCAAAGCCGGCTGGGATACGCACGGCTTGCCTGTAGAGCTCCAGATAGAGAAGAAGCTCGGTTTCAAATCCAAAAAGGATATCGAGGCATATGGAATAGAGAAGTTCAACAAAGAATGCAAAGAGAGCGTGTTCGAATATATAGGAGAGTGGGAGAAATTCACAGACCGCATAGGATACTGGGTGGACTTGAAGGACGCGTATTACACTTTCAATAACTCGTACATCGAATCCGTGTGGGAGGTGATCGCTCATACCGACAAGCGCAACCTCTTATATAAAGACTACAAGGTAGTGCCCTGGTGCCCGCGCTGCGGCACAGCTCTCTCCTCACACGAGCTGGCACAAGGTTATCAAGATGTTAAAGATATCTCGCTCTATGTGAAGTTCAAGATTAAGAGTGAGGAAAATACCTATCTTCTCGCCTGGACTACGACTCCGTGGACACTTCCAGGTAACTTAGCTCTAGCTGTTAATCCAAACACAAATTACAGAAGAGTGAAATTTTTAAATGATTTTAAAAATTTCAAAAAAGGAGAAACATATATTGCAGGAGAAAATTTCCTAGCACTGGAAATTAGAGGTATCCCAGAATGGTTCGATGATGACAAGACTCCGTTTCCTCGGGAAAGTTCAATATTTATTGGTGGAGAAACCGGAAAGTTTTTGGATTACGGCTATCACAAGGGAAGTAATCTTGTAGGACTCGCATATGAACCTCTTTTTCACCTTCACCATATAGACGCATACCTTGCAGAAGCAAATCAAAAAGTTTTCAAAGTATACTCTGCTGATTTTGTAAATACCGAAGAAGGAACTGGGATTGTGCATACTGCTGTTATGTATGGGCAGGATGATTTTGAACTTGGCACTAAAATCGGTCTACCCAAGAATCATTTGGTAGATGATACCGGACACTTCAAGCAGAATATCGGGTTTCTCACCGGAATGTCGGTTATCGATGAGTCGACTGCGGTGGAAATATTAAAGGATCTCCAGAGTCGTGGACTGCTCTATAGGAAGGAAAGTCATCAGCACTCGTACCCCTTCTGCTGGAGATGCGGCACGCGGCTCATATATTATGCCCGAGATTCATGGTACATCCGCATGTCTTCCCTGCGCGACGAGCTGGTAAAGGAAAACGAGAAAATTAACTGGGAGCCGGAGCACATCAAGGAAGGCCGCTTCGGCGAATGGCTAAGGGAAGTGAAGGATTGGGCCATCTCGCGCGAGCGCTATTGGGGCACACCCTTGCCGGTATGGCTCTCCACTAGCGGAGAAAGTATTGTGGTTGACTCACTCGAGACACTCAAGAGGTATGTCAAAAAGAGCGGCAATAAATACTTCGTAATGCGTCATGGTGAGGCAGTGGATAATGCTAAGAATGTCCTTGACCCTAAGGGTGATCCTAATAATCATTTGACTGAGAGGGGCAGGCAGGAGATACAGGCCACTGCTCTAAGTCTCAAAAGCGCAAAGATTGATCTGGTCTTCGCCTCGCCGTTCATCCGTACTCGCGAAACTGCAGAAGCTATAAGGGCGTATCTCGCCTTGCCGGTTGAGGCAGTTATCATTGATGACCGACTCCATGAATTTAACGAAAGTGATCAGAAGTTGGTCCGAGAACGCATTGGTGATTTCCTATTTGATCTTGAGCGTTCGCACAGTGGAAAAAACATTCTTATAATCTCACATGGCAACCCTATATGGGTCATGGAGCAGATAGCCGAGTGGCATTCAAGCGAAGGCTTCAACAGGAAGAACATGCTTCAGACAGCTGAGGTGCGCGAACTGCCATTTACACCCTTTCCTCGTAATGAAAACTATGAACTTGACCTGCACAAGCCATATATAGATGAAGTTATCTTGGAAAAGGATGGCAAGGAATACAAGCGAGCCAAAGAGGTTATGGATGTGTGGCTTGACTCGGGCTCAATGCCTTTTGCGCAGTCCGCCAGCTGGCGGACCGGAAAAATAGCGTATCCGGCTGATTATATTTCCGAAGCCATAGACCAGACACGCGGCTGGTTCTACACCCTTCATGCCGTGGGAACACTCATGGAGAGAGGCAGAGCTTTCAGTAATGCGATCTGCCTCGGGCATATCTTAGATACAGAAGGTAGAAAGATGAGTAAGTCGGTCGGAAACATCATCGAGCCGTTCTCGGCGATAGAAAAGTACGGAGTCGATACGCTCCGTCTCTGGATGTACTCGGTCAATCAGCCCGGAGAGAGCAAGAACTTCGACGAGAGGACGGTAGATGAGGTCAATAAGCGCATCTTCAATCTTCTCGACAATGTCTACGCATTTTACGAACTCTATAGAGATAAAAAACTTGAGAATAATGATTATCCGGGATCGAAGCATGTTTTAGATAAGTGGATACTCTCGAAACTCTCCGTATTGATTGGAGATATGACACAGAACATCGATAATTACAGGCTTCTTGAACCGGTACGAGGACTGAGGGAATTTATAAACGACCTCTCGACCTGGTATCTGCGCCGCTCGCGCGACAGACTGAAGGATGGAAATGCGGATGCCAAGAAGACTCTATACTACGTTTTAAAAACAGTTTCCAAGCTCCTTGCGCCATTCGCACCATTTGCAGCAGATGAGCTTTATCAGAAGCTGAGAATAACAAGTGATCCGGAGAGTGTGCATCTTGAAAGTTGGCCTCGCACAACCTCGTCTTTTTTTGCGCTTTACCCAGCCTGGCTGGGCTCCGACGCGTCAAAAAAATCCGAAGTCATGCAGGCCATGGATCAGGTACGCAAGATCGTTTCGCTCACGCTCGAAGCACGTTCGAAGTCCAACCTCAAAATCCGCCAGCCACTCTCGAGATTGGAGGTTAAGGATCTTAAGCTCGGCAAGGAATATTTGGAACTGATCAAGGACGAAGTCAACGTAAAAGAAGTGATTGAAAATAAAAAACTCGAAGATGAAATTGCTATCGATACCAATATAACGCCAGAACTGGAGGAAGAAGGAAGGGTCCGCGAAGTAATCAGGAACATCCAGGAAATACGAAAGCAGAAAAACTTGAGACCCTCTGACAGGATGGAATTTGAGGTCCCGGGGGAAGAGCGCGAATTTTACGAAAAACACAAGAAGGAAATAGAAAGCGCTACCAATACTGCTCTCGTAATCAAGTAATGTCTCATCACGTCTACACAACGAGGGGTATTGTCCTATATCTACGGCCGGCCCGCGAAGCCGATAGGGTAGCGGTGATACTTACCGGTGACCTTGGTCTCGTACACGGGATTGCCCGCGGGGCGCGCAAGCCGACGTCCAAACTCTCAAACTCGCTTTTGGAGTTTGCCCTGGTAAGGGTCTCGCTTGTACGCGGCAGGCATTCCTGGCGTATCACCACGGTAACCCTCGTGAGGGATGTCTATGGAGAGCTCCGGGGCAGAAAGGCCGCCGTAGAAGCCCTTGGCAGAGTGCTTGCCCTTACCGGAAAACTTGTTTCCGGCGAAGAGAAGCATCAAGAACTTTTCGACAGCCTTGAGAGGGCGATAATACTTCTTGTCGATGATGTCGGGGACGAAGATGAGGATGCATGGGAACTTCTTACGGTCGCACGTGTGCTCAACTCTCTCGGATATCTCTCGGGGGAGTCGTTGCCGGCGAATTTGCTCGAGACACGAGAGAAGAGGCGCGTACTCCTCGAACTCGTCAACCGCGGAATCCGCTCAAGCGGACTCTATAATGTATAATTAGAAAATGTCTGAAAACAAGCCCAACAATAATCTCCGCAGCAAAATAGAAAGACTCTCGGAAAAACTCTACTCCCGGACGCGTTACCAGGCTCCAGCCGACGAGCGTGAATCCATAACGCCGGCAAGCGGCGAGACAGCCCCATCGGGGTGGCAGTCACCGCCGGTAGATGACCTTCTTATGGCCGACAGGCGCGCTCCCGAGCAGTATCCTCTCATGAGAAAGATATTTGTTGTGGCATTGCTTTTCTGCATCTGTGCAGCTCTGGCGGCGGCGCTCATATACTTCAAAGGTGACAATTTTATCTCGACCAAAAACCTCGACATTGATGTCGAGGGCCCCGTCACCGTCTCGGCAGGCAGTCCTGTCGAACTGCAGGTAACAATCACCAATAAAAACAATGCCCCGCTTGATACCGTCAACCTGAAGGTCATATATCCGGAAGGCACCCGAAGCGCGGAGGATACTACCAAGTCTCTAACCTTCACCAAGGAAGTTCTCGAAGCTCTCGGAGCCGGAGACAAAGTTACCAGGACAGAGAAAGCGGTATTCTTCGGCTCGGAAGGCGAGCAGAAGAACGTACGAGTCTCGGTAGACTACAGGGTCAAGGGATCGAATGCCATTTTCACCAAGGAAAAAGTATTCGAACTGACTATAGGCTCGGCCCCGGTATCCATATCTGTGACCAGGCCGGACAGCGTAACCTCCGGAGAACAATTTACAGCCATAGTGTCCGTCGTAGCCAACTCGGAAGAAATTTTGAAGGATGTGGTCTTGCGTGCCGAGTATCCATACGGCTGGAGTCTTAAGAGTGCCTCTCCTCCTGCTGTCGGCGATGGTAAAAACGCCTGGCCCTTGGGCGATCTCTCTCCGGGAGACAGGAAAGTCATCACCTTAAACGGCATGATAACGGGTGAAGACAACGACGAGCGGACCTTCCGCTTTTTTGTCGGAGTGGGCAAGGGCGGAGGTATAAGTCTCGACACCGTGCTCTCGCAGGAGTCGGTAGTTGTTGCCATCAGACGTCCGTCGATCGATCTCAGCATGAAGCTCAATGGCGACTCGGGCGACACTTACTCGGCTCCGGCCGGAAAGCAGATCCAGGCCGTAGTCAGCTTCAAAAACAATATGTCAGCTAATTTTCAGAATCCGCAATTAGAAGTTAAGCTCTCAGGCGCAGCCCTCGATCGCGGCTCAGTCACGGCGCAAAACGGAGGGTTCTATAATTCGTCGAGCAATTCCATATTTTGGAATCAATCGAACTCCGATAATTTTTCCACCATTTCACCGGGAGACACCAAGACCGTATCCTTCAGCTTCTCCTCGCTTGCCAATCTGCCCGCAGGATCCTCAAACCAGAAAATCGATATCTCCGCCAGTCTCACGGGTAGGCCTCAGGACTCAGGCTCGAGTATTACTCTTTCGGAATTACGCTCGGTCAAAATCGCTTCCGAGGTGGCTCTGACATCCAAGTCGCTTTACTCTCGCGGACCGTTTACCAACACCGGACTCATACCGCCCAAGGCCGAGAAAGAAACTACATACACCGTCGACCTTATCCTCGGCAATACCCAGAATGATATAACCGACGCCAAGGTTACCGGAACGCTCGGAGCCAATGTAAAGTGGACCGGACAGACCAGTCCCTCCGGCGCCGAGGTGGTCTATGACGACAGCACCAGGACAGTTACCTGGAACGTCGGCACACTGCCTTCCGGGGCAGGCTTCTCCACTCCGGGTAAAGAAGCTTTCATCAAGCTCTCACTTACGCCATCTCTGGGCCAGGTCGGAGCGGTGCCGATATTGCTCGGGAGTATCGTATTTACTGGTACGGACACCTTTACCCACAACACTGTGAGATTAACCAATCAGGCCGTTACTACCCGGATTTCCTCTGACCCCCGCTATGTCCAGGGCGACGAAACTGTTGTAAAGTAGTACGGAATGGACAAACTAATCTCTCTCGCCAAGCGCCGCGGCTTTATATACCAGGGATCTGAGATTTATGGCGGCCTCGCCGGAACCTGGGACTACGGACCGCTGGGAGTATTGCTTAAGGAGAATATCAAAGCCCTCTGGCTCAAAACCTTCCGCGACGAGCGCGATGATATGTATGGCCTCGACTCGGCCATCATCATGAACCCGAGAGTCTGGGAGGCATCAGGTCATGTGGAAGGCTTTAGTGATCCTCTTGTTGAGTGTGAGAAATGCCACAATCGTTTCCGCACTGATCATATTCTGCCTAAGAATATTTACGATACGGTCATGGGTAGACTTCATGATCCCGATTTAGCAACCAAAATAGTAAAAAGAACTAAGGATGAAGTTGAAAATACCAACCCCCATTTAAAAGAAACTTATCCAGGTCAGGGTTTAGATTTAACTAGGAGAGAGTATGACAAAAAAGTCGACGAATACAAGAGGGGTGTCGGTGTTGTTTTGAAAGTCGCATTGGAAGAGAACCATATAGCATGCCCTAATTGTGGAAAGATTGATTGGGGTATGCCTAGACAATTTAATATGATGTTTAAGACACAGATTGGAGCTATTGATAACGACTCATCAATTTCCTACCTTAGACCGGAGACAGCTCAGGGAATCTTTGTGAATTTCAAAAACGTCATAGACTCATTTCATCCAAAGATTCCTTTTGGTATAGCTCAGATAGGAAAAGCATTTAGGAATGAAATTTCACCAAGGGACTTTATTTTTAGAGTTCGGGAGATGGAGCAAATGGAGGTAGAATATTTCATAAAGAAAGACGACTGGGAGAAATACTTTGAAGAATGGAGGGAGAAGATGCACGATTTTGCCAAGATCTTGGGTATCAAGGCTCACGAGCTTGAAGTGCCTGAGAATGATCGAGCCCATTACTCCATGCGCACCATAGATTTTGAATTCGAGTATCCGTTCGGCCAAAAAGAATTGTGGGGCTTGGCCTATCGCACCGATTACGACCTTAAGGCACATAGCGCGGCGAGCGGAGTAGATCTGAACTATCTCGACGAAGAGACTGGCGAACGATTCACCCCGCATGTCATCGAGCCATCTCTCGGTGTTGACCGTACAGTGCTCGCGGTTCTGCTGTCTGCTTATACCGAGGATGAACTCGGCGGCGAATCGCGTGTGTATCTCAAATTGCCCAGGGAAATCGCGCCAATACGCGCGGCCGTTTTCCCGCTACTTAAAAACAAGCCGGAACTGGTGGACAAGGCGAGAGAGGTTTATAAAATGCTCAAGAAAGAATTTCCGTCAGCGATGTTCGATGACAATGGCAACATAGGCAAGCGCTACAGAAGGCAGGACGAAATAGGCACGCCATTTTGTATAACCGTAGATTTTGATACTCTCATAGACGATACCGTTACCGTGCGCGACCGCGACTCGGGAGAGCAAAAAAGGGTAAATATTAAAGATTTGAAAGAAGCCATAGGATAGGATAGTCTTAACTATTCTATGAAGTTTAAGAAGACTACACTCCCCAACGGCCTGCGTGTCGTAACGGTGCCGACTGAGGGCAACCCGGCAGTGACGGTTATGATCCTCGTTGAAAGCGGCAGTAATTACGAAACAAAAGAGCAGAGCGGACTTTCGCATTTTCTGGAGCATATGGTTTTCAAGGGCACTAAACGAAGGCCGAATACTCTGGATATATCACGCGAGATGGATGAGCTCGGAGCCGAACACAATGCTTTCACCGCCAATGAGTTCACCGGCTTCTGGGCCAAGGGCGAGAGCAGGCATTTCAAAAAGCTTCTGGATATTCTCGCCGATATGTACCTGAATCCGACGCTCTCCGAAGAAGAGATGGAAAAAGAGCGCGGAGTGATAATCCAGGAGATTCTGATGTACGAGGACATGCCGCAGCACAAGGTGGGCAGGCTCTTCCTGGAGCTCATGTACGGGGATGCTCCGGCCGGACGCTTCATTACCGGCCCGGCTGAAAATGTAAAAAAGTTCACACGCAAGGATCTGGAAGATTACAGGGCGGGCCATTATGTTGCGGACAATACTATAGTCGTAGTGGCCGGCGATATAGAAGATTCCGAGGTTAAGACCGAAGTGATGAAGACCTTGGGTGAAATTGAGAGAAAGAGGAAACCGGTCAAACCCGCAGTCAAAGAAGAGCAGAAGGCCCCCGCACTCCTGGTGCATAAGAAAAAGACCGACCAGACGCACATGATCCTGGGCTTTCATGCTTTCAATGCCTTGGATAAGCGCATGCCGGCCCTGCAAGTACTTGCCAGCATCCTCGGACGCGGTATGTCCTCAAGACTCTTTCACAAGCTTAGGAACGAGATGGGTGCCTGCTATTACGTGTCGGCTTCGGCTGACGATTACAGCGATTACGGCTACTTCGGCATAGCCACCGGAGTCGAAAGCCAAAGGATCGAAGAGGTGACGAAGGTTATATTGGCAGAGTGTATCAAGCTCATGCGCGAAGCCGTACCGCCAGAGGAACTTCAAAAAGCCAAAGAGTATCTTTCGGGAAGACTCTACTTGGGACTCGAGACTACCGACTCCCTCGCGGAATTCTACGGAGTTCAGGAAGCCATCAAGCATATGATAGAGAAACCCGAAGAGGTTGAGCGGGATATCCGCGCCGTGTCTGCAGAGGACGTACAGAATGTGGCCAGGGAAATCTTCAGGGCTGAAAAACTCAATTTAGCCGTGGTCGGCGACATAGAGGACGAAGCTCGCCTGGAGAAACTCTTGGTGATATGATTTCACCATCATGCAGGAACTCGACAGAAGAAGAGACCCAGAGAAGAGGCGAATGGTCATAACCACGGGAAGCTGGGTGCGTGGAGTAGTGGTAGTGGCTATTGCCGTGGCTCTCTTCCTTATACGGGATCTGGCTCTGGTTATCCTTGCATCCATTGTCATTGCCTCGGCCGTGGAGCCGGCTGCCAACTGGGCTAAGAAGAGAGGTATACCGCGTCTGCCGACCATACTCGGGGTTTATATAATACTGGCACTTCTCTTCGTCGGACTATTCTACTTCCTTTTCCTGCCGCTCATCGGGGAGATATCAAATTTCGTCGCTCAGTTCCCGGATTATGCAAGCTCACTCTCGGGCGACTCGTTCCTCGGTTCGTCGCTCTCGGTCGGCGATATAGTGGAAAATCTGAACACCTATCTGCTTTCGTTCTCGCAGGGTGTACTCTCTTCCGCATCCTTCTTCTTCGGCGGAATCACGAGTTTCGTGCTTATCATTATCCTTTCCTTCTATCTCGCTGTGCAGGAAGACGGAGTCGGCAAATTCTTAAAGATCATCACACCATGGAAACAGGAGAAATACATAGTCAATCTCTGGAACCGCTCGCGTGAGAAGATCGGCCTGTGGATGCAGGGTCAGCTCCTTCTGGCCGCAATCATCGCCGTACTTGTTTATCTCGGACTTCTTCTGCTCCAGGTACCGCACGCCCTCATACTTGCAGTGGCGGCCGGCGTATTCGAAATCATTCCGCTCTTCGGTCCTATTATTGCCGCGATCCCTGCCGTGCTCATCGGCTTCGGTATGGGCGGTATGCCCGAGGCTCTTCTCATTGCAGGTCTCTTTCTCATCATTCAGCAGTTCGAGAACCAGCTCATATATCCTCTGGTGGTTAAGAAGGTCATAGGTGTTCCTCCGATGGTCTCGATCCTGGCCCTCCTTGTCGGCGGTAAGCTCGCCGGTTTCTTGGGTATTCTTATCTCCGTACCGCTTGCAGCCATACTGATGGAATTCCTTTCGGATCTCGAAAAGGAGAAGTCTGCAAGGGTGGCAGCGGTGACCGAAGGAATCGAATAAAATGCCTGATAAAAAAAGTTTCTACATTACGACGACTCTTCCGTACGTCAATGCCGACCCGCACATCGGTTTTGCATTTGAGATTGTCATGGCGGATGCTATTGCAAGATATCGTAGAGATGAATTAAAGGAGGAAGTGTTTTTCAGCACTGGGACTGATGAGCATGGATTAAAAATATACCAAAAAGCTCTTGCTCAAGGTAAAGATCCTCAATTATATGTAGATGAATATGTAGAAAAATTCCTAGCTCTGAAAATAAAGTTAGGAATTCACGAAGATTTGAATTTTATCAGAACTACCAACCCCTTGCACATAAAAGCAGCAATGGAGTTGTGGAATAGATGTTTTGCAAATAAATATATATATCCGAAGAAATATAAGGGACTATATTGTATAGGGGATGAAGCTTTTATTAAAGAAACAGAATTAGTAAACGGGAGATGCCCAAATCATCCAAATGTAGAGTTACAAGAGATAGAAGAAGAAAACTACTTCTTTAAGCTAACAGCACTAAAGCAAGATTTGGAGAGACTCATCAATAAGGGACACGAGATTAAACCCGAGTGGGCCAAGGGACAAGCAAGTAATTTTTTAGAAAATTTAGAGGACATAAGTATATCTCGTGATAAATCTAAAATGCCATGGGGGATACCAGTTCCTAATGACGATACTCAGGTGATGTATGTATGGTTCGATGCCTTGACTAGCTATCTATCAACATTAGGTTGGCCGGATACTGAAGAATTATTTGACAAATTTTGGGTAAACGGAGAAACGCTGCAACTGGCAGGTAAGGATCAGGTACGTTTTCAATCTATTATATGGCAAGCAATGTTATTTGCTGCGAATTTAGAGCCGACCAAGAAAGTTTTCTATCACGGCTTTGTTACCTCGGGAGGTCATAAAATGTCTAAGTCTTTAGGGAATGTTATAAACCCCGATGAATTATTAGAAAGATACAAAACAGAGGCTACACGCTATTTATTACTTAGACATATACATCCTATAGAAGATACGGATGTTACATGGAAAAGATTAGATGAGTGGTATGAGTCTCATTTAGTAAATGGGTTAGGTAATCTCGTGTCCCGCATAATGAAATTAGCGGAAGATAATCTTGTTGAAGAAAGGGATTGGGACACTTCAGGATATTTATTTAAGGATTACCCAGCAGAAAAAATGGAGGAGTATAGAGTTGATTTAGTAATGGAATACATATGGGCAAAGATAGGTTTGTTGGATAAAGATATCCAAGAGAAAAAACCATGGGAATCAAAAGATAAAGAACTTATTGAGGACCTAGTTCTGAATCTTTATCGTATAGGACGTATGATTAGACCATTTATGCCAGAGACATCAAAAATAATTATTGAAGCCACTAAATCCAATAAAAAACCAGAGAATCTATTCCCTAGAATTAATGCCTAAGTATTTCGACATACACTCGCATCTCAATTTCCCGCCGTATGACGCCGACCGGGAAGAGGTCATAGAGAGATTGGCACTTACCGATACCAATACCATAGTCGTCGGTACCGATGCCGAGTCGAGCCAGAGAGCGGTAGACCTGGCCAATCAACACGAAAGAATATATGCATGCATCGGCGTACATCCTGTCGATGATCCATCCCGGGTCTTTAAAAAAAACAAATTTGAGGAACTAGTGAATAATCCGAAGGTGGTTGCCATAGGTGAGTGCGGCTTGGACTTCTTTCATCAGGACAAAGATGCAGATTTCGAAAGGCAGAAGAAGCTCTTCTTAGAGCAAGTCGAGTTTGCCCTGGAGCACGACAAGCCGATCATGATTCATTCCCGTGATGCGTATGACAACCTGCTTCTTATTCTCGAGCCGCTCAAGAAGCTCCATGGAGAGAAACTGCGCGGCGATATACATTTCTTCGCCGGAGACATACACACCGCCAAAAGATTCTGGGCTATAGGGTTTGCCACCTCCTTCACCGGTGTCATAACCTTTGCTCGCGAGTATGACGAGGTGATTAAGAATGCGCCTATAGATATGATCATGTCCGAAACCGATGCGCCTTATGTATCCCCCGCGCCTTACCGAGGCAAGCGTAACGAACCGAGCTATGTAAGTGAAGTGGTGAAGAAAATCGCCGAGATCAGAAACGAAGACTTCGAAGAGGTTAGGGAGGCTCTAGTTAGCAATGTGCAGAGGTTGTTTGGTATAGTGTGAGAAGAACGTCCGGGGAGGTACAACAACGACATACGAGGCCACTGCAGGGGCCAAATATAAGGGACTTGGCAGTACCCGGTCTGGATCTGAGGTCCCTCAGGCAAAAGTCTGACGGGCATGGGGTCTTTATGAACGCCAGGGGGAATTTGGAGCCGCCCACTGACCCAGCGAAGCGTCGCTCTAGGACGTTGTGAAGTCGAAGCGCATGTACTCCTCGGACACCCTTTCCGCGGCCGCTTGTCGGCCGCTTTTTCATATGGTAATGTGGTGCGACCTCTTCTGTACCCCGTACCTTCGAGTTCGGGGCTGAGGTTTAAAAGATTAACGAAAAACTGATGTCCACTACAGAAGACCACAAGGAACGGCAAGTCTACGAACTCGGGTACTTAATACTCCCGAGTATCGCAGAGGAAAACGTCTCAGATGTGGTCAACGCTATCAAAGGAATCATAAGCAAGGTCGGCGGCACGGAGATCGCTTCCGAGGACCCGATCAAATTCGAGCTGGCTTACACCATGAGTAAGACCGTAAGCGCTCGCAAGTATGTGGTTGACGAGGCGTACCTCGGCTGGGTCAAGTTCGAGTGTGAGCCCAATTGTGTACCGGAGGTCAACAATGCTGTGAAAGGACTCGACGAAGTTCTTCGCCACCTCTTGGTCAAGGCTCCTAGAGAGACCACCTTTACTTTCGCAGCGGCTCTGAAGGCCAGGGAGGATAAGGAGAGAGAGCGGCTTGAGGCCGCCAGGGCAGCCGAAGAGGCGCCGGCGGAAAAAGTCCAAGGGAAAGTGATAGAATAATTCTATGTATTTGAACAAAGCCCTGGTTATAGGCAACTTAACCCGCGATCCGGAAATGCGCTCGCTTCCTTCGGGCGTACAGGTTACGTCTTTCTCTGTTGCGACAAACAGAGTCTGGAAGGACAAGAACGGCGCTAAGCAGGAGTCCGCCGACTACCACAACATCGTGGTTTTCGGCCGGCAGGCAGAGACCGTGGCGCAATATCTGCGCAAAGGCTCTTCGGTCTTGGTAGAAGGACGCATGCAGACCAGAAGCTGGGACGGCGCCGACGGCAAGAAAAATTACAGGACAGAGATTGTGGCAGACAGAGTGCAGTTCGGCCCCCGCGGATCCGGCACCGGCGCAGCATCCTCCGCTCCAAAAGGAGAAGACAAGGAAGTCAAAGCCGATGTACCTCCGATGGAGACTATTGACTATCCCGAAGAGAGCATCAACTTAGACGACATACCATTCTAAACTCAGAATCAAAATAAAATGCAGAAACAAGATTACTTCAACGAAGCTCGCATAGAGCATATAGACTATAAGGACGTAGAGACCTTGAGAAAGTTCCTGACACCGCACGCTCGAATACAGAACAGGAAGAGGGCAGGCACATCCTCGATCCACCAGAGAGCTCTTGCTACTGCGGTCAAGCGTGCCCGCTTCATGGGTTTGCTTCCGTACATATCGCGCTAAATTCAAAGTCGCTTTAAGAAACTCTGTCGGTATACTGGCCGGTTTCGGTGTTCACTCGGACTATGTCTCCTTCTTTGACGAACATCGGGACCTGGATCTCGGCGCCGGTTTCGAGCACGACGGCTTTGGTGCCGCCTTGGGCGGTATTGCCTTTGACCGCTGGATGAGCTTCGGTAACCTTGAGGTCCATCTTGATAGGGAGTTTGAGGCCGATAATCTTACCTGTCTCTGATCCGTCGTCGTATATGAGAGCCTCGACTACTGTGTTTGGCTTGAGGAAATTCGCGGCATTGCCTATGAGAGTCTCGGGAAGCTCGAAGCGTTTTGAAGGGTCGCTGGCTTCACAGAACCAGAACTCACCCTTGTTGGTGTATAAATACTTTACTTCGCGCTTGCTGATATCCGCTTCCTCGGCTTTGTCCGAGACGTGGAAGGAGTGCTCGACGATGCGGCCAGTGATCATATTGCGCATCTTGACCGCATTCACCGGTTTCCTCTGCTGTTTGCGGAAGACATGGGAGTCAATGACTTCGTATGGGTCGCCCTCGAAGACGACATATTTGCGCTCGGTGATCTCGTTGTACTCAAGCATGTCGGGATATTATACATAGAAAATGGATTATGAAAACCGGCTTCAGTATGATATGAAGAAGAACGGAAATCGACCTTCGGAGAATCTATGACAACGACAGTCAGTAGTAATGGCCTGGATGCCGCTCTGGCGGTATTATCGAGAATCGAAGCTTTGCCTCTGGTCCGTCGTCGCGGCCAGCCGGATCACCATCGGGAGCCTCTGTATCTCGGACAAGAGAGGTATTGGTTAGAGGAAGGCATCTTCAATGAGGGTGGTAGCCTGCTCTTGCTTGCGGCCCAGGCCTCTCTCATAGTGAGCCGGTGGGAGCTCGAGACATCCTTCTATATTGCCAAGAGCAATGACGAGTGGTGGGCTAGGGTGACTTACTCCCGAGGTTTCGAAGAAATTTTCGGTAAGAAGTCACATTATCAGCTTGTCGAAGTTCTCGAGTCTGTGGTTCACGAGAAAGTGGACTTGCCGACGTGTAGAGAGCTCTTAGTACCTCGGTGGAAAAAAGGATCTCTTGGAGATCACTATCTCTACCACGAATTCCGCTATCCCGCATTCAGGGTTCGGGTCGAGGTGAGCGCGGCAACTCGCCAACATGTCAATATGACCGTTGAGGATTATGGTGGCACCCAGCTTGTAAGTGTGTATGCCAGCAGCCATGGTCTCGGCAGTGGACATTACGGCGGTGCGCATTACGAGCACAAGCATATGCGTGCCATTCGCTACTTACTCGAACTTCTGGTGAAGCGGGGCATGCTCCCGGGTAAAGTCATGGGAGATGAGTTTGCCCATCTCACAAGTCACGCCAAGAAAGATTCAGACGAATGGGAGAAGTAACCATTCCGATTACAGAGATGTGATCGGTTTTTTTATACTTCCTTTAATTTTGCCCTAATCTCTTTGAGTATCTGGTTGGCTACGGGTTTGTTCTCGCGGAGGAACTGGCGGGTGGCGTCGTAACCGCGGCCGAGCTTGGTGTCGCCGTACTCGTATGCTGTGCCGGATTTCTTGAGAAGGCCCATCTTCTCGCCGAGAGCGATAATCTCACCCTCGCGGCTGATGCCTTCGTTGTACATGAGATCGAATTCGGTCTGGCGGAACGGGGGAGCCACTTTGTTCTTGACCACCTTCACTCTTATGCGACCGCCCATCACTTCGTCGCCCTTCTTGATCTGGGCAATGCGGCGTATATCGAGGCGGACCGAGGTGTAGAATTTCAGAGCTTTGCCGCCAGGAGTAGTCTCGGGATTACCGAACATTACACCGATCTGCATGCGGATCTGGTTGATGAAGATAACGATAGTCTTGGAGCGCGCCACTATAGCCGTCAGTTTCCTAAGCGCCTGGCTCATGAGGCGAGCCTGCTTGCCCACATGGTGAGCTCCCATCTCACCTTCGATTTCATCCTTCGGTGTGAGTGCGGCTACCGAGTCGATAACGATCACGTCCATCTTGCCGCTTCGCACAAGCGACTCGACAATTTCGAGCGCCTGCTCGCCCGTATCAGGCTGCGAGATGAGAAGTTCGTTGATGTTAACACCAAGCCTTGCCGAATAATCCGGATCCATGGCATGTTCTGCATCGATGAAGGCGCAGAGTCCACCCATCTTCTGGGCTTCGGCAATGACATGAAGAGAGAGGGTGGTCTTGCCCGATGACTCGGGACCGAAGATCTCTATGATGCGTCCGCGGGGAAGTCCGCCAACACCGAGAGCGGCGTCGAGTCCTATAGAGCCGGTCGGAATGGCGTCGACTCCGACCTTGGGCTTATCGCCCAATTTCATAATAGCTTCCTCGCCGAATTTGGTCTTAATGGCGTCGAGAGCGGCGTCTATATTCTTACTGTCGGTCCGGACTCCCTCTTCTTTCTTAACTTCTTTGCGTATTTTTACTTTTGCCATATTATTTCTGTTGTTTTATTGGACCACTACTCTCACTAAGACCTCTTTCTCCCGGCCGAACCTGTCACGGGCTTTGACCTTAATTATATTGATTCCTTGGGCTACTATCAATTTCTCGCTCCAGCGGCCTCCGGTATCGGTGTATATCTGCCTGTCGTCGAGTGAAATGAAGGAGATATTCTTGCCGGTACCGCTCACGGTTATTGCTCCCGCATCTGCGAGACTGCCGTCCTTGGGAGTATCTATGTTTATTATAGGACCCAAGATGAGCGATCGTGCCTGGAACAGGGCATAAAGAGCAATAAGGACGAAGAAGGCGATAGTCAGGAATTTCTTCATCTTGCTCGGCTATATCTCGTCGTCACTTTCTCCGAACCCTTCAGCGCCGCCCGAAGGTGTCACCCCTATGACTTCTCTCGGCTTGGCGCCGTCACCGGGACCTATGACTCCGCGTTCCTCAAGAATGTCTATAAGGCGGGCGGCGCGGGCGTAGCCGATACGGAGTTTGCGCTGCAGGAAGGAGGTGGAAGCCTTGCCAGCCTGTGTCACAATCTCCCTGGCCTCCTCATAAAGTTCATCGTCGTCCTCCCGGTCTCCGTCTTCAAGTGTGGCGCTGAAAATGGCATTCGAAGTATTCTCCGGAGTGAGACTGATCTCGTCATTCAGTTCGTCCGCATAATTATCTATCAAATATTTTACCACCTTCTTAACCTCGGTCTCTCCTATGAAAGCCGACTGGAGTCTAAACGGCTTGGATCTCTCTCCCGAGAGATAGAGCATGTCTCCGGCTCCCAGAAGCTTCTCCGCGCCAGGAGCATCAAGTATGGTGCGCGAGTCGATCTGCGAGGCCACCTGGAGAGCGATACGCGAGGGGATATTGGCTTTGATAAGGCCGGTAATGATGTTTACAGACGGACGCTGAGTGGAAAGGAGGAGGTGAATGCCGACGGCTCGAGACATCTGGGCCAGGCGTACGATGGCACTCTCAAGCTCTCTCGGGTACGCCTGCATGAGGTCGGCCAACTCGTCGATGATAATGACTATGAAAGGCATAGTATCGCCTTCCGCTGCTTTACTGTTTTGGCTCTTATGATAGGAGTCGATGTCGCGTACCGACTCCTTCTCGAGTATCTCGTAGCGCCTCTCCATCTCTTTGATAGCCCATTTAAGAGCGAGGATGGCCTTCTTGGCGTCGGTAATAACCGGGGTAAGCAGGTGTGGAATCTTGTTGTACATAGTGAGCTCGACACGCTTGGGGTCGATCATAATGAACTTCAAATTTTCCGGAGGGTTCCTATACAGAAGCGAGGTAATGATAGCGTGTATGGTGACTGATTTGCCGCTGCCTGTCGCACCGGCCACAAGAGCGTGGGGCATTTTGCCGATGTTTGCAAAGTGCGACTCTCCAGCAACATCTTTGCCGAGCGCTACAAGGAGCGGCTTGTCGCTCTCGGCATAAGCCCGTTCGGAGAGGAGCGAGCCGAGACCGATAGTAGTTTTAGCGCTGTTGGGTACTTCGATACCGACCAGGGACTTGCCCGGTATCGGAGCCTCGATGCGTACTGGATGAGCGGCAAGGGCGAGCTCCAGGTTGTTTTGAAGGCCTAAGATTTTACTGAGCTTTACTCCTTCTGCCGGTTTTAATGCATAACGTGTGACGGATGGGCCGATGGAGATTTCATCCATTTCCACCACTATGCCGAAGTTCTGGAGGGTGCGTTTTATGAGATTGGCATTGGCCTTGATGTCGCCCACACCCGGCTTGCCTCTGTCACGCTCAAGGAGCGAGAGCGGGGGAGGATTCCAGGCTTTCCCGGTCCGTCTAACTACCAGAGGTACGAATCCGTCCGATTCCTCGCTTCTGGCAGGTTTTTTGATCCGGGTCTCATCCCTGTCATTTTCCTCGGCTCTGGATACTTTCTCCACGGCCGAAGTGACTGCCGCATTCTCGATCGGCAGAAGCCCGTCGACAGGCACCACTTTCCTTCTGAAAATCTTTTTTATCAAACGCAGGAAGTCGATTTTTATGGAAGTGTCGAATATCACAAGGAGCGATATGACCATGAGCGCAAGAAGAATGATGAGGGACAGGTATATGGCAAAGAGGGAAATCAGCGGTTTCGAGATGAAACCTCCTACAAGGCCTCCCTTGGTAGCCATGAGGAGATCCACTACGCCAAGCGCAGAGAAGAAGAATAGCGCCGAACCCACAAACTGGGGCAAGGCAAAGTTTTTCTCCCTGGAGCGGAAGAACGAGACAGCCAGGAGCAGAAAGACGAGCGGCACCAAGTAATAACCCACGCCAAAGAGGTAAGAGAGGCCCTTATATGTGAAGGCGCCAACCGGCCCTCCTACTCCGAAGGCCGCCAGGATGAGGAGCAGGGTAGCTACAAGCGATGCTACACCGAAGATGGCATTAAGGGTTTCTTTGGAAAGGAAAGGTTCTCTTTGTTTTTTATCCTTCTTTGCCATTTTGTTTGAATATTATATCACCCAGAACTTCCCGGGCCGTGCCGGCTCCAAGAGCAGTTTCGAGCATCTTTTTTAAGAGTTGTCTATTGTGGCAACTGTCCTATATGTCCTATACTTTTACATATTGATCTAAAGGACATTTCGTGATATAATGGACAAGAATAAAAAGGACATAAATATGGAATCGAAAAGGACAGAAAAGCTTGTGAGCGCCATTTATTTACTGACGAGTTTTTTCGATGAAAAAGAGCCTATGAAATGGCGCTTGCGGGAACTCGGCGGCAGGATGATCTCCCTCCGTGACAATAGGAATACTGTCCTTGAGATCGTCAGCCTTCTTACCGTTGCCAAGAATGCCGGACTAATATCAGACACAAATCACGAAATAATCCATCGCGAGTTCTCCCAACTGGTTACGGGGAATCCGACCTTGAGTGATTTTCTTAAAGCCGATGAAAGGGAGATTTACAAAGCCATTTCAGCCGAGAAGCCAGAGAAATTGGAGCAAAAAGAGCCGCAGAAACCTTCTTTCTATATATCTTCCTCTGTCAGGGAGACCGGAATTATAAAGGACAAAACGCCGAGAGATCACCGTGAAGCTCCCAAGGATGGGGTGGTGGCAGTCAAGAAGAATAGCCGCCAGAATGTCATCCTGAGCGTCCTCCGGAAGAAGAAGGAGATCATGATCAAAGATGTCTCTCCGCTCATAGAAGGTGTGAGCGAAAAGACTATCCAAAGAGAGCTTTTGGCCATGGTTTCTAGCGGTATTCTGAAGAAAGAGGGTGAGAAAAGGTGGAGCAGGTACTCGCTTGCAGAGTAGTCAAAAACGTGTATAATGACTCTAGTTATCCACAGAAGATTAGTGCTTTAGGGCAGAGCTCTATATAATTAATCTGTTCCACATTAATAGCCAGTCCGTCTCTTGGCGGGCTTGCCTGCGAAGGCTCTAAATACCGTCGCAGGCAATTAGTAAACGTTTCGTTTCTCCGGACTCTTTAGAATAATCGGGGAAGCGCTACGCAATTAGAAATAAGAATTAAATAATGAAAGTTAAATCAAGAATCGCACGATTCGGCGGCCTCGCAGTAGGTTTGTCGATGGCTTTCGGTTTCGCTGGCAATGTCGGCGCCGTTACCATCGCTGAACTTCAGGCTCAGATTGCTCTGCTTATGCAGCAGCTTCAGAGCTTGCAGGGCGGCTCAGCAGCTTCGGCAGCCATTACTTCCGACCTCACCGTTGGCAGTTCTGGTTCTCAGGTTGTTGCACTTCAGAATGTCCTCATATCTGGCGGCTATCTTCAGATGCCGGCAGGTGTTGCTCAGGGCTACTTCGGCTCTCTCACGAAAGCCGCAGTTCAGCGTTGGCAGGCAGCAGTCGGTCTTCCGGCTACCGGTTTCGTTGGCCCTCTTTCGAGAGCTAAACTCGCCGGTTCTGTAGTCGGCGGTGGTACTACCACTGGCGGCACAGTCGGTTCCGGTGCTGGTGTTACGGGCAGCATTACTACCCCTGGCGCAGAAGGTACCCTCACGGTTACCTCGGCTCCGTCAGCTAACTCGACTGTTTACGAAGGTGAAAGCTCCAGAGAGGTTCTTGCTTTCAAAGCAAAGGCTTCCGGATCTGACCTCGCTATCCAGCGTGTTAAGGTTGACCTCGGTACCAACTCAAACGTTTACCGAGACGCCTTCGACAGGATTTCCCTCGTTGATGACGGTGGCAGGACTCTCGCTTCCGCTGACTTGAACTCAAGCACGGTTGTGAAGAGCGCTTCCGACAGGTACGAGATCACCCTCACTGGCTTCAGCTCTGTGGTTGCTAAGGACGCTACGCGTACTTACTCCATCAAAGTAGATGCTCGCGATGTGGTTGACACCCTTACCTCGTACACCATCAGCCTTTCGGCTAACGGCGTACGTGCTATCGACGGCGCAGGTATCGACCTTTACTCTCCGACTCTTGTGTCGGATGTATCTAAGTCGGTTACCATTGCTGCAAGCTTGATCGACAGCGCATCTCTTACGGTTTCTACCAACGCTTCAACACCGTTGAGCCAGGAAATCGTAGCTTCTTCCGGTTCGGGCGAAAATGAGGCAGACAAAGTTGTCCTCCTCTCTTTCGACATTCGCGCTGAGAAGGATGCTATTGAGATCACTGACCTCAAGAACTTCCGTGTTCTCGTGACTTCGTCAACGGGTGTTAGCCCGGCAACTGCTTCTACCACTTACCTCTTCACAGGTGTTGGTACTGGCGGTCAGCTCCTCGGTACGGCTACGGCTGGTACTGGAGATGCTAACGGTTCCGATGTCGACTTCAACGATATCAGCTACACTATCCCGGCTGGTACTACCAGAACCTTCACCCTCGCGGCTGACATTCGCTCTGCGAATGCCACCCAGGCTACTGTCTCGGCTTCCTTCACCGGAAACGCGACTAACGTAGTCGGTGAGAACTCTGCGGATGACGTTGTTACAAGCGTCAGCGGTTCGGCAACTTCGAACAGCATCCTCGTAAGGAACATTGGTCCGGTCTTCTCGCTTGTCGGTACTCCGACTATCGCAAGGACAACCGCTGCAATCAGCACCAACTCTACGTCTACGGCTACTGCAAGCTTCAATCTTAAGATTAAGGCTGTCGGTGCTGACGTAATCTTCGGTACTCTTGCTTCGGGCACTCCGATGGTTTCGAACGTCACCTTGGCTGGCAATAAATCTTTCCAGATTTACCAGAACGGTGTGGCATTCAACACTGCTGTGTACGCTTCCTCTACTGATTACGCAGTTCCTTCATCGGGAGTTGTGTTAACCGGTTCGAACAGCTTCACACTTCAGGAGAACAACGAAATCACTATCCCGGTTACCTACAGCTTCCAGGGCAAACTGTTCTCGACTGGTGCTGACGTAACTGCGGCTAGCTACGCTGTTGCTCTCGAAAGGATCAACTGGGTATCTACCAACGGTCTCTCTGCTTCGACCTTCATGGCCGGCAAGACCGAATGGAGAACTCCTTCAGTTACCCTTCCGTAATCTTAGGATTACTAGAGCTCTAGGCTTAACCTAGAAACAAACAAAAACACCCCCATACGGGGTGTTTTTGTTTTGCTATAATTTACTGATGCGTTATTTCGATAAAACTTTCTTCCGCTTCTTATTCGGGTTTGTCTGTCTTCTGGCGGCCGGCTTTATCTTTCTCTCGTATGCTCAGGGGCATATTTAGAAAATATCTACCTATCTTCGTTCTCATATTTCTTCCCCTTCTTTCGTATGCCGATGTCAGTAAAATAGTCTTTACTACCGATCCGCAAACAGCGAAGCCTGGTGAGATCTCCGGCACCATGACCATCCAGACACAGGACTCCTCAGGCGTTTCGGCCAAAGTCACGGAGACGGTGGATGTGGAGTTCAAATCCACCTCGGCTACCGGAGAGTTCTTGAGCCCGACTACCGAAAGCGCAGTCTCTAAGACTATCTCAACCGGGAGCGCCAATAAGAATTTCCGCTATCGCGATGCTTCTCTGGGCAGCTTCACTATTACAATCAATGCCACTGGACGGGCAAGCGGTACAAAATGGAGTGCAAACCAGATATTCAACGTATCAAATATTATCCAAACACCAGCTCCAACCTCTACCGATGACACTGATACCGAGGACGATACCGATGATTCCACAGAGGAGACTGACGCTGGCGGAACTTCCACTCACTTCAGCGCGGCCCCGGTAGTGACTTTGAAGTCGAGTATCAAATATAAAATAGGTGCCGGCCGCTCGAGGCTGGCCTCGACCGACACTCCCATAGAGTTTAGAGCCGTATCGAATATCGAAGAGACTCATAACACCAGATACACATGGTCCTTCGGCGATGGTACCATCGGATACGGAAGCGTAATAGGCCATTCATATTCATATCCTGGCGAATACGTAGTGGTACTCAATGCCACATCACCAGCTGGTCAGGCAGTTTCAAGATCTGAAGTAAGAGTGGTACCGGCTGAGATTGCGATAACTTATGCATCGGGAGACAGAGTCGAAATAACTAACCAAGGCAAGACAGAGATGAATCTCTTTGGCCGGGCGCTTGTGTCGGATGGCAGAACTTTCGTCTTTCCCGAGGATACGATTATTAAAGCCGGAAAGAAAATATCTTTCCCCAACAAGGTCACCAACCTTTCTCCACAAAATATGGGTGATGTGAGCCTCGCTCTTGCGGGAAACATTGCTGGTAAAAATATCACCGTCTCGGATATGGTCGTAACGGAACCAAAGATTATATCAGCAGAAGATCAAGCCAGGATCGAATCCATATACGATCAGATTCTCACCCTTGAGCTCCAGCAAATCGAACTCAGAAAAGCCGAAGCCCTTCAGACGGCATCTCCTATATCCGCCCTTGAGAATTTCTCATCGTCGGCTGAGATAGGTTCTTCAACTGAAGCTAAGGCCGCTCGCGGCTGGCTTAATACAATTAAACAATTTTTCGGATTCAGATAGCGTAAGTTGCAGTCAGCCTTTTTCGTCATCAGGATTAGCCCTCATGGGGCCTGAATTTACTATTAGTTTATCCGAAAAATTATGAGCATTAAAAGTATAAGAAGAGAGAAGTTCCCGGCTGTGCTTGCCGGACTAGCACTTCTCTTCAGCAGTTTCTGGGCCATGCAGAACGTATTTGCAGTCGGGGAAATTACCATAACGGCGGCTCCGGCCGGCTCAGTCGTGCTAGACGGCAACGGCGGAGCTGTACTGCAGGTATTCTCACCAGATCTCGGCCTGGCTACTTCGACTGCCACTACGCTCTCGGCGAGCTCTACGGCCAGTGTCAGCGCAAATTACGCAGTGAGAGTTCAGAGCGCCACTACCACCGGTGATGTGCGCTGGAGAATTACGGTTGATCACTCGACAGACGCTCTTACTAACGGTGATGTAAGTATCACCGAAAAGGGCTACTTCGATGCAACCGGCGGCACGGTAGCTGACTCGGCTTATTCCTCAAGCGAGGTCTCCGGCAACCTAGTTCTTGATGGTAATGCCGGATGGGAGGTGTTCGCAGGAGATGACTTTACCAATGTCGACCAGATTACATTCTCGGCCGATGCCCCACTCGGTACATATACGGTTACAAGAGTGCTGATAGACAACTCCAGTTCCACTCCGAATGCCGAGATTGGTGAATCATTCAGCTTCACGGTGAATCTCACGGCGGCCGTGACACCGGACATAAATCCCCCGGTGTTTGCAACGACGACGGACATCTTCGTCTCGGCTACATCAAGTGGGGGTGTTATCGTGAACTTCGACAATCCGACGACTACGGATGATACCGACACGGATGTGGAGGTGATTTGTACGCCTTCCTCGGGTGTGAGCTTCGCGGTCGGTTCGACGACGGTTACCTGTACGGCCGAAGATGATGCGGGCAACACCGCCTCTACGACCTTCTCAGTTATCGTCACTCACGATCCTTCGCCGGATTCGGGTGTAATTACCATTACCCATCCGATATTCTCTTCCGGTCTCTTCTGTGCCACGGCAACACCCGTGACACTTTCCGGTACGGCAGATCTCGGTACGACAGTGACGGTTACCGGCGGCCTGGCTTCATCGACGGTGTCTACCAACGGTTCCGGCAACTGGACTACTACGGTTGGCCTGGCATCTAATGCTACAAGCACAGTGATAGTGACCGTGAAGGATTCCGGCGGTAGCGTTGTAGCAACTTCATCACTGAACTTTGCCTTCGACACGACGGATCCGACCATTACTCTGAATGGTGACAACAATATGACTGTTGCTCAGGGCGGCATCTTCACCGACCCGGGTGTGACGGTCAATGACTCGCTTGATGCGAATGCATCCTTCACCACAAGCGGCTCGGTGAACATGGCCGTTCCTGGTACCTACGTTCTAACTTACACAGCCATGGACTGTGCCGGCAATACGGCAGTCGTGACTCGTACAGTTACCGTAGCACCTGTTAACAACGGCGGCGGCAGCAGAAGGCGTGAGATACCTCCGGGACTCTTGGTAGCCTCCGGCGTAGCTAACCCGAACTCGGCAGTAGCGGAAGTCTTGGCGGGGTTTGTCGAGGGTCCGGCTAGCGGCCAGGTTCTCGGATCCTTCACCATGCGCTTCACCCGAGGCCTCAGGATCGGCTTCCGCGGTGACGACGTAGCCGAGCTCCAGAGGAGACTTCGCGAGATGGGACTCTTCAGGGCAAACATTACCGGCTACTTCGGTAATGTGACTGCGGCGGCTGTCAGAGCCTTCCAGCGCGGTCTTGATCTCCGGCAGACTGGCGAGCTTGATGCCAATACCATGATGGTTCTGAACGAATCGTAACAGTGGAAATCTCGGTTCTCGAAAAAGCCCCTCTTAGGGGCTTTTTCTTATACACATCAGTCCACAGGATATGAACAGGTTTGTTAACGGTTTATCCTTGACACACTATATAGATGAGCGTAGGGTCAGGAGGCATTGTGTGCCTTTCCTCGATTTTAACCAATAAATAAGCCAAATAAATGAAAAGATTAATCACCGCCGGAATCCTCTCAAGCCTCTTCCTGTTTGCCGGAGTTGCCCAAGCTGCAACTGTTATATCCGCAACCGGAAGCAACGGGAACTTTGTTACCACACTTGAAAATAAGGTGAGTGCTGGAGTTGATGCGAATCAACCATTAGCAGATGTCGGCGGGACAGCGATTTCTGATTCTAGTTACTTCACAACTAAGGGCTACTCATATATAGAGTTCGCTCTCTCTGGCGACTCTCTAGATACAACTCCTGTAAGGATACTTCCTCCAGTTCCGGCATTTGATCAGTCTAAATTCCAGATGTGGGCATTCAGTCCAGTAGACAGTAAATGGTACGACGTAAATGCTCTGGGTTTCGGTGATCCGGAAGGGATCCCTCTTAATTTAGCTCTTGGAATTTCTCCAGTTAAGTTATACGTTTTGGGGACTGAATCAGGAACATTTCCAACCACTGTTAAGTTAGTAAATACAGCCGGCTCGGCTGATCCGAGCGATGACGTTTTAGTCTCCGAAACCTCTGTGGACTTATCTGTCACTGCCCCGGTTACGAACAGCGAAGGCGAAAGCTATCTGACGCTCTCAGCAGCAGTAGCCGGTACCAATGATGGCGGCACAGTCGAATTGCACAAGAATCTAACTACTTCCGCACAGGTAACTGTAAGTAAACCTCTGACAATCAATGGAAACGATTTTACTCTAGCCTCTCCTTTTGCTAAGACTGACAACTCGAACAATTCAGCAATAGGAATCATTAATACGAACAATGTCACGATAAATAACCTTATCGTCAACGGTACTGATAGCCCAACTGGAAGTACTGGTCTTCATGGAATTAATGTCTTTCAATCGAGTGGAGTGAACTTGAATACTGTCACCACTTCAAATTATGGTCATGCTGGAGTTGTGGTGAATGCTTCGACTGTAACTGTTAACAATGTTACTACCGCCAATAATATTTGGGGTGGCATCAATGTAGATAAAGGAACTGTATCATTCCCGGCTATGTTAACCGTAAACGGAGTGAGTCATCATACTGAAAGTACAGCTATTTGGAAGGATGATAATAGCAATGCAAATGTATCGGTCGTAGATACTAATAATCAATATACATCTGCGACTTATACCCATGATGCGGGCATTATAGGCACGATATATACTCTGAAAGCTATAGTTAGTCAGGCAGATCCAGTGGTTGAAATTGTTAATCCAACTGCTCCTGTTACTGTGACAATTGACAGCGGAACAGTGAATCCGGAGCTTGATGTTAGTTCGCTAGTTGATGACATCACAGGAATAGGAACTTTACCTCAGATAACTATCGAGTCTAATACCATGAATGTAGTCATATCTGCTGCGACTGTGGTTAATGGTGGTGCCGGTTGGGACGGAGTAATTGATGCTCCGACCATCGTGTCCGCGCCAACAATTGTCGCTGACTCTGGTAATACTGCGACTGCGGTTCTGGCAATCGAAGTTGGTGCAGGCGATACCCCACTTACATTCAGCAAGGCTGTCCGACTCGCTCTAGCTGGTCAGGCAGGAAACTTGGTCGGTTGGTCGCAAGCAGGAGCTTTCCATCAGATTAACGCTACCTGCAGTGCTGACGATCAGACTACGATGGATACAGAGCTGGCAGATGGTGCGGATTGTAAGACAGTAAATGGTGCAGATCTAGTCGTTTGGACAAAACACTTCACCACGTTCGTTACTTATACTCAGACAGCTATTCCAACAGCTCCTTCGAGCGGCGGTGGCGGTGGAACTTCCGCAGCTAGGAAGGCTATCAACCTGGCTTCGTTACAAGGCTCGGCTAATGTCGGCGCTGGGCAAGTCTTGGGCGCTTTCACTGGTCCGGAAGAAACCAGTTTCCAAGTAGATTCTGCTCAGATCGTCGCGGTCAAGACTCAGTTAGTCGCACTCATCAAACAGCTCATCTCGCTACTCCAGGCTCAGCTTGCGGCGGCGGTTACCTCGGGCACTTACTAAACCAGGCTAAAAACAAAAAACCGAGTTCATTGCTCGGTTTTTTGTTGTGTGCTCTAATGAGAACATGAAGAAACCAAGACTGATCGCTCTGGTAGTAGTGGCGCTTATAATCTTTTCCGGACTCCTGAAGATATACATATTTCCGCAGATCGGTCTCAACTGGGCAACCGTATTGCCGGCGGTAGTAGCTCTTCTCACTAACGATGAGCGATCGGCGCAAAGCGTTGCCAAACTCAATGTCGACGCCAAACTCACTAAGGCAGCCGAGGCTAAGGCCAGAGATATGGCAGCCAAGGGATACTTTGCCCACGTCAGTCCGGACGGTACCCAGCCGTGGTTCTGGATCCTCAAGGAAGAATATTTGTACAAATATGCCGGAGAAAACTTGGCGGTGAACTTCGAGGATTCCGACGAGGTGGTAGAGGCCTGGATGAAGTCGCCTGGACACAGGCTCAATATATTGAAACCGCAATACACCGATATCGGTATCGGCACGGCCACGGGCACGTATCAGGGCCGCCCGGCCACCTTTGTAGTGCAGATGTTCGGCTCACCGGCCAAACCAGTCAGTAAATGAAAAAATACTTAGTTCTCTGCATATTGTTTCTCTCTATTCCGTTTGCAGCTTCGGCAGCTTGGTGGAGCCCGGCTACCTGGAGTCCGCTTGATTGGTTGATGAAGCCTGCAGTAAGAGATGAAGTTGTCATAGAACCGGAAGTAGAAGAAGTAGCTGCAGTAATAGGGAGTGAAATAGTTATAGCTACCAGCACTATAGCCACGACGACACAGATAAGGGTAGATGATGAGACTGTGAGAAAACTCAAAGAAGAGAACGCGCTCCTGACCACGGAAGTGAAAAAGCTCCGTTCAAGTATTTTGCAGTGTACTAACGCTCTCTCTGCCTCGGCCATAAGTACCGCCAAGCCGGTAGTAAAGACCAATCCGCTTCTCGAGATCAGGAAGACCAAACTTGCAGAGGTGGACAAGAAGGCGGCAGAGTTCCTGGATCTCTTTGATAATCTGAGCAAATCCTACGACGGAATCCGCGGCCTTAAAGTGGATCTGCTCGAGCAGTTCGTCGGCCAGGTCAATGTTATTGTCAGTACTTACAGAGCACTCGACCCGATGTTTTATGCCAGGGAGATTACCATGTCAGAGCCGCTCCACTCGCAGTTCGAGAGCTTCATAAGCTACCTCAAGACCTATAGGGCACTGAATCCCATTAACTGATTTTACTGTCGCGCTTGAGTATCTGGGAGAGGGAGCAGAGCGGCGAGCGGCGGGGCTCAGTGATGTGACTTTGAATGCTAAACTCAACGAAGCTGCTCAACTTAAGGCGAGTGATATGGCTGCGCGCGGCTACTTCGAGCACAACTCGCCGGAGGGCAAGACTCCATGGGATCTATTTGCACAAGTTAACTACGAATGGAGTTGGGCAGGTGAGATCTTGGCTCTCAATACCCAGACTGAAGACAACGCGGCTATAGTGCGCGGCTGGATGAACTCACCTGAGCACAAAAAGATAATTATGGACGGCAGTTATACCGAGACCGGTATAGGTATTGCTATTGGTACATATCAGGGACAGAAAGCGGTTTTTGTCGCAGAAGAATTCGGTGTGCCGAAAGTCCCTGCTAAGTCAGTTGTTCCGGTTGTTATTCCTGTAGTGCAGACCCAAGTACAAACACAGCCGAAAGTTGTCGAGATTCCAAAAGCCGTAACCCGGCCTGTTGCAAAAAGAATTGCGGCAAAAGTGATTCCAAAAGCAGAAGCACAGGAATCTGTAACAGCTACCACTACCTCGACAGTAGAAAGTAAAACTACTTCAGCAGTTGAGCCGATTAAATTATCTTGGTTTGTCAGACTCAAAATCTTTCTCTCGCATCTCTTTACTTTTTCTCCAAACTGGGTAGGCTAAAGGTAGAAATTGGACCTGAGGTCAGGAATGTCTCCTACTAATTCAGAAGTAAAGCTACTGAAGGATGTACGAACTTTCCGAAGATCATCTCCCGGCAGTATTCTTCTCTCGAAGTATGATCAGGCATGGTTTCGAGAGGGTTCGATTGTCGTTCTCGGTCCAAGGGTCACGATGTGCTTTGACCATCGGGATCAGAATGTCAGGCAGATCATAGGAGAGGGACCTGAGCTATTTATAATAGAGTGCGAGCTGGAAGAGGATCCTTGGTACTTGAAGTCTCCATTAAGCACCCCCTAATAAGGGGTCTTTTTTATCCCCAAAATACCCACAGTAGGGCTTAAATTAAGGGTTTGACACCCCTAAGCGAGGGGTATATAATATCCAAATCCTAGAAATGTTTACCAACCTTAACCTTTTAAAGCGGTAAAGACGGCCCTAATAAGCCGTCTAACGGTCGGTAACGACCCCCGCTTCGAAAGAAGCGGGGGTCTTCGTTTCTACTGGATCTTCCGCATCTGCGGAGGGCGAACTTTGACAAATCAATACCATCACAGATGAAGACCATGACAAGTAAGTGGGTCTTTTCGCATCTGGAGATGGAACAAAGAGCCTCTCAAGTCTGATTGTAGGATGAGAGAGGCGAGCTAAGTGTTATTGATTCGCCGGCTCCTTGCTGGCGAGGATTGATTTCATTTAGCAGGACAGAGCAGTCTCTAATGATCGGACGGTCATTAGAGAAAACTCAATGTGGTTTATAAGTTTCCTAATAAGAAACTTAAGGGAAGTTTCCTAATAAGAAACTTAAGGGCGTACGGTGGATGCCTAGACTAGAAGAAGCGATGAAGGACGCGCCAGGCGGCGATACGCTTCGGGGAGGTGCCTAGAACCTTCGATCCGAAGATTTCCGAATGGGGAAACCCAACTGCATCAGCAGTTACTCTGCCATCTTAGGCAGAGAGCGCACCCTGGGAAGTAAAACATTTCAGTACCGGGAGGAGTAGAGACCAATAGGAATTTCCTTAGTAGCGGCGAGCGAAAAGGAAGAAGCCCAAACTCAGTTACATTCTCACCGCATGCATAAGTCGTGCTGTGGGAATGTTACTGGGGGTTGTAAGGCGGAGATGGCACAATTCGTTGTGCGAAGAGTTACAAAGTGTCTGATTAGATGAAGCTTTTGGAAAGAAGCCCCCAAGAGGGTAATGGGCCCGTAGTCGAAAATCAGATATCTCTTTCGTTTCCGTTCTTGAGTACCTCGAGACATGAATAGCTCGGGGGAATCTGCCGGAACTAACCGGTAAGGCTAAATATTCTTCTAGATCGATAGTGAACTAGTACCGTGAGGGAAAGGTGAAAAGAAGCCCGGAAGGGCAGTGAAATAGAACTGAAACCGTATGTTTACAAGGAGTCGGCGAGGGTCTTCGGATCCTCTACGGCGTGCCTATTGAAGAATGAGCCAACGAGTTGATGCCTACTGCGCGGCTAAGGGCGAGAGCCCGGAGCCATAGGGAAACCGAGTGTGAATAGCGCGTTTGTAGTAAGCATCAGACCCGAAGCCAGAGCGAGCTTGTCATGAGCAGGGTGAACCCCTCCGAAAGGAGGGGGGAGGCCCGAACCGGTGAGCCGTGCAATACTCTCGGATGACTTGTGATAAGAAGTGAAAAGCTAATCGAGCCTGGTAATAGCTGGTTCTCTCCGAAATAGCTTTTGGGCTAGCGTCGTGTGTTTCCCTTGGGGGTAGA
>JAIFWN010000012.1 GCA_019658995.1 Candidatus Parcubacteria bacterium | reverse complement strand
GGTAAAGAGCAGGGATTTGCCGCTCAGAGCCGCAAATTTGTACATGGCCGAGCCCAGTATGTGGCCGGCGTCATAAAGCTCAACTGTGATGGCGCCGAAATTCTCCGGCTTATGATATTCGAGAGTCTGCCAGAGGCGCATGGCTGCTTCCAGGTCCTTCTCATTTTGGTTTGCAATGTGCAGCAGATCCTGGAGCATCACCCTTGCGATTTCTTTGGTCTCGGGAGTGGAATAGATGTTTCCGGCGAAGCCCTTACTCACCAGTTCCGGAATCCTGCCAATATGGTCAATGTGCGCATGAGTGACGAAGAGATAGTCAATAGTTTTCGGATCGTATCCGAACTCCCCCTGACTCTCTCCGCCAGCTCCCTGCACGAGGCCGCAATCTATAAGAAATTTTTTATCTCCCGATTCCAAAAGGAAATTTGCTCCGGTAACCGCACCGGCCCCTCCCCAGCATGTGAGAATCGATTTAGACATGGAATTTCTTAATCGTACCGACAAAAGCGGCAATGGCTCCGCCGACGATATCGGCAAAAAGATCCGTGAGCGTATCTACCTGATAAGTGCCACCCGTCGGATTGGCTATGTCGTATATGTATTCGAAGACTTCCCACCCCGCGCTCACGATCGCTACGAATATCAGAGCCAGGAAGATCGCCCGTGATCGCGAAGGTAAAGCCCTGGCTCTATACCAGAACCAGAGAAAGAGGAGAGCCACTGCAAATCCTCCGAGAAAATGCACGAACGTATCGAACCAGACTATATCCCAGTATAGAAAAAAGAGACTGCCTATCTGATGCAGTGCTCCCAGTACTATCACGGAGACGAAGGTCAATATAAGAAGTCCGCGCTTCATGGATGCAGTATACCCCGCCATAGCGGGACAAGCCAGAAACGAGAATCCCCCACTTTCGTGAGGGATTTTCGTCGGGTTACCATGGTATTCCCTAGTTCGCAAACTAGGTGGGTGCTCGCAACTGTATCCCAAGGGACACAGCTATCTAGAGCTCCCTTGATATTAGTTAGCTAGATAATACCTTAGATAACCCTATTCGTATTATATTCTTCATACCGGAGAGTAAAAGCTCTGCCTGGGGATTAATCCACAGATTTTCATAAAATGAGTCGTCACCTCGTCGAGTACGGAATCATTCCAAGATGCCGTCAATGTTTACGTCGTACAATATCTCCTCCTGTATGGAGCGGTAATTGATGAGCTCCTCGTCTTTAAACCAGATCTTAATCTCGCGCATGGCTTCCTCAGGCTTGTCGGAGCAGTGCACCAGATTTCTGACTGCACGGCCATCGACATTGGAGATATCGTACGAATCTATGGTGAAATCGCCTCGTATCGTACCAACATCCGAAGTAGTCGGCTCGGTACCGCCTACCAGCTTCTTCACAATATCTACTGCGCGATTACCCTCAACCACAAATCCGACCACTGGACCGAGAGTGAAATATTTATAGAGCGCAGTCAGGACCTCGCGGCCGTACTCCAGTGCGGATTTCTCCGGAGATTTTCCTTCCTTTTTCATATTATCGATCGTCCTCTCGCCTACCTTGGTGCACCAGGCGACATCCTTGCCGTAATGCTCAATAGTTTTATCCATTGACGGCACAAACATTTTCATACCTACGACCTTGAGGCCGGTCTGCTCGATTCTCTTTATGATTTCACCAACAAGAGACCTCTGTACCCCATCGTGCTTGACCGCTACGAAGGTTCTTTCTTTTTTAGGATGCATAAATTATTCTGATGAAGTAAGAATTATATTTCCTTTCTCGGTTATTGCAACAGTGTGCTCGAAGTGGGCAGAGCGCAAACCGTCGGCTGTCACTATTGTGTAACCGTCGTCGGTATCGGAGATTTCGGATCCGCCGACATTCACCATCGGCTCGATAGCTATGACCATGCCGGGTACGAGCTCATCTCCTTCGCCGGCCACCCCGACATTCGGCACATAAGGATCCTCGTGCACACTGTATCCGACGCCGTGACCGGCAAGATCTTCGGCGAGCGAAAAGCCGGTACCCCCAACGACCTTGCATATAGCCGCACCTATGTCGCCTGTGTAATTACCCGGCTTGGCCGCTCTGATACCGGCATCGAGCGCACGCTTGGCGACATCCAGAAGCTTCCTGGATTCATCATCCACTGCTCCGACGGGCACGGTGACAGCCGAATCGGTGATCAAACCTTTGTGTATAAGTCCCAAATCAAGCGAGACAACATCTCCCTGATTCAAAATCCTTTCTTTCTCGTTAGGTATACCGTGGACAATCTCTTCGTTGATAGATACACAGAGAGCGGCTGGAAACGGCCTCGATGCCCCGGCCGGAGAATAATTCAGAAAAGCCGGCTTATCACCGTGAGCTTTTATAAGCCTCTGAGCCTCTTCTTCCAATATAAGCGTGGACACTCCCGGAGCTACCATCTCCGATAAAGCACGCAAAATCTCGGCATGTCGCCTGCCGCCCTCATGCATGGTCTGGATTTCGTCTTTGGTCTTTAAATTAATCATTCAACTGCACTCTAGCACATCAGGAACCGTAATCGTACTTGGCAATGATATCCCTATGAACCTCTTCTATAGTCTGTTCCCCGTCCACTTCTATAACCCTGTAAAATGGATCCGATTTGAAATATTCTATGGCAGACAGCACGTCCTTATCGAACCAGTCCAGACGTTTGTCGATCTTATTGATATTTACGTCATCCTGACGTCCGCGAGAGAGAAGTCGCTCTTCTGACCATTTCCTGCTCACATTTATATATATTACGGTCGGCATTTCGCGCCTGTAGAACCCGAGAGCCGTAGTGAGCATCTTTGCTTCCGGTTCGGCGCGTGCCACTCCATCAAAAACCAGATGCATATCTTCCTCAAGCTCTTCTATGAGCATCTCACCCCACATTAGCCCGGCCAGGAAATCTGGCTGACGCGCATCCTTCTCATAAATCTCGCGGGACAGCCTGGATGAATAACTATTGCCTCGGATAAACTTGCGGAACCTGTCTCCGCTTTCTACATAGAGTATTTTGCGTTTCTCGATGTCGTGCGCGACAATGCGGTTCTTCAAGAGTCCGGCCTGAGTACCCTTGCCGCATCCGCTGCGCCCTATGAATACGACTGTATGGAGCATCGCTCCATTATAACGCTACCCGGTGCTCTTAGTATTCCCTGACAGAGACCTGCGCATCCACCTTCTTCACGAGATCGATGACTACTGTAACGACGATGAGAAGCGCCGTACCGCCGATAGCTAGAGACTGTACTCCGGTGGCACTGCGCAGTATGAGAGGCAATACGGCAATAAACCCGAGGAAGAGGGCTCCGACAAGGGTGAGGCGCGTAAGGACCTTGGAGATATAGTCAGACGTCGGCTCGCCGGGACGCACTCCGGGGATGAAGGCCCCTGACTTCTGCAGATTCTCCGAGATCTGGTCCGGATCGAAGGTAACCGCCGTGTAGAAATAAGTAAATACAAATACCAGGAGGAAGTAAGCAATATCGTAGAACCAGACATTGTTAAGAAGCGACAGAAGCGAAGTTGCCGCGTGAGCTACCGCCGCGCTCGTCGATCCGGAAAGGAACTGCAGGATCATCTGAGGAAAAAGAAGTATGGAGAGAGCAAAGATGATCGGTATGACTCCGGCTTGGTTTAGACGAAGCGGCAGATATGTCTGCATCCCCCCGGAGACTCTGCCTCCCCGCACTTGCTTGGCGTATGTCACAGGTATTGGCCGCTCGGCCTCAGTAATAATAACTACACCGAAAATTACCACGAGAACAAGTACAAGCATAGCTGCATAAGTAGGCAGCTGTGACGGATCGAAGGTGAAGGCGAGCTGTCCGAGCGCGGCCGGCAGGGTAGCCACGATACCGGCAAAGATGATCAGGGAGATACCGTTACCTATGCCGAATTCGGAAATCAGTTCGCCTATCCATACAAGAAGCATAGAGCCTGCAGTAATGATAAGTATATCGAGCACGATAGTGCCCAGACCAAGCTGCGGGAGAACTCCCTGCTTCTGGAAAAGGGTTAAGAAGGCAAAGCCCTGGATTACAGCAAGAGGAACGGAGAGAAGGCGCGAGTACTGAGCGAACCTCCTGCGACCCGCATCACCTTCCTCCTGGTACATTTCCTTGAGGCGGGGAAACATCAGAGTAAGAAGCTGCATGATTATGGAGGCAGTGATGTAGGGGCTGACTCCGAGCATCACTATGGAAAGCGAGGAAAGCCCGCCGCCGGAAAAGATATTCAAAAGGGAGAGAAACTGATTTCCGTTGAAAAGAGATGCAAGTGCCGAAGAATTGATACCGGGTATGGGCACTACGGCCAAGACTCTGGCAAGCACGAGGAAAGCCAGGGTAAGTATTATGCGGGTGCGTAATACCGGATCCCCGAAAACGAGGCGCATCTTGTTGATAAAGACTGCAAACATATTATTTGACTGCGGCTGAGCGGCGCTCCTTCTTACCGGCGAGCAGTGTCTTTAGACCCTCTCCGCGGGCTTTGACCTGGAAGGATTTAAAGGAACTCTTACCCCTGCCCCTGAGCTTAGGAAAGCGCTTGATGAAGTCGCGGATCTCCGGGCGCTTCTTGCGTCCGGCTCTGGCGTTCTGGCCCTTAGTGCCGCGGCCGGAAGTCTTGCCGCGCTTGCCGCCGCGTCCTACTTGGGCGCTCTTCTTCCTTCTGGTTTTCGGTTTTAAGGTGTGGAATTGCATGTTATTTCTGATCCCTACTCTTGATCTTGGTACGGGAGAGCTTCTCGAGAGCTTTTATAGCCACATAAGCATTATTGATACTGTTCTTGGAACGAGACAGGAGCTTTGCGGAAACCTCCTTCATCCCGGCAAGTTCAAGAACGGCACGAACGGAAGATCCTGCCAAGATTCCTTTGCCTGGAGCGGGCATGATCTTGACGCGGGATGCGGCGAATTTGGCCTCGACCTCATGAGGTACGGACATGTTCTTGGTAGTATTGACTGTTATCATATTCTTCCTGGCATCCCGGAAAGCCTTCTCTATGGCAAGCGGCGTATCGCCCGCCTTGCCCTGACCGACTCCGACCATGCCCTTCCTGTTACCGGCAACTACACAGACCGAGAAAGCGAATCGTCTGCCTCCCGCAACCACGCGGGTCACGCGACGCAAGCTTACGATCTTCTGATCAAATTCCGACTTAGGACGAGCATCGCGCCTGGGACCACGGCGGTTGTCTCTGCGTCCACGACCCCCTCCACGGTTATCACGCTGGGATCTCGGATCCTTCTGAGGTGCGACCGGAGCAGCTGCATCGGCAACTGGTACAATGACTTCAGGATTGGTTGTGATTACAGTTTCTTCCATATTTAAAATTTAAGACCAGCCTGGCGAGCGCTCTCGGCCAAAACGCGCACCTTACCTGTATAAATGTATCCGCCGCGATCGAATACTACGGTTTCGACCTTTTTCTTCATAGCCTCTTTGGCCACTTCGGCGCCGACTTTCGCCGCGTCGGCCCCGCGAGCAGCCGCGAGCGTTACTCCGCGCTCATCGTCTATGACCTGGGCAAGAATCGCCGTATTGGATTTGAATACAGAGAGACGCGGACGCTCTGCCGTGCCGGAAATCTTGGCACGGATCTTGCGATGATTTCTTTCCCTCTTTTGTCTTTTGATGTTGCCGGTCATGTTGGTAGTTTATGCAGTCTTTTTGCCCTGCTTACGCTTGATTACTTCGTCGGCGTAGCGCATACCCTTGCCCTTGTAAGGCTCAGGTTTCTTCAATGCGCGGAGCTTGCCAGCGAACTCCCCAACCTGTTCCCTGTTCATTCCAGAGACAGTGATGACATTCTTCTCCGCGGTGACCTTAAGGTCCTTCGGAATTTTGACTTTCACCGGATGAGAGAAACCAAGGGCAAAAACGATCTCATCGCCCTTGACCTCGCTTTTGAAACCGATTCCCTCCAGTATCAGCTTCTTCTCAAAGGCCTTGTTCACTCCGTCGACCATGTTCCTCAGGTGTGCGGCATAAGTACCCCAGAGAGCTTTCGACTCGAGAGTAAGTCTCTTCGGCTCGATGGTGACATCGCGGCCGTTGACCTTCACCCCTATTGAAGGATGAAGCTCTCTCTCGATCTCTCCAAGCGGCCCCTTAACGGAAAAGGAACGGTCCGAAACATTTATTTCGGTTTTCTCGGGGAGCGTTACAACTTGTTTGCCTATGCGTGACATATGAAAATTTGAATTACCAGATATTGAACAGGGCTTCGCCGCCGAGTCCCTCCTTCTTGGCCTTGTATCCGGCCATAACTCCTTTTGGCGTAGAGAGGACCAGAATGCCGTAACCCTGCTTGACCGGACGCAGATCGGCCGACTTCTTGTACATACGCTTGGAAGGCTTCGAGAGCCTCTTCACTCCCTTGACCTTCGGCATCCTGTTCTCGACAAAGAGGTCGATGGAGAGGCTATGCTTGGCGCCTTTGCTCTTCTTCTCGACATTCCTGACGAAGCCTTCAGCCTTGAGAACCTCGGCAATGTCGTGCTTCAACTTAGAGTAGCCGACTACGACGTTGTGCCTGCCGGCAAGACCGGCGTTCTTCATCGATATGATCATGTCCGAGATAGGGTCAGTCATAAATTACCAGGAAGACTTCTTAATACCCGGGATTTTGCCCTCATTGGCGAGCTCTCTGAAGCAGATACGGCAAAGGCCGAAATCGCGCATGTAGCCGCGCTTGCGTCCGCATCTGAAGCAGCGGTTAGTAGCCCGAGTGCTGAACTTGGGCTTCTTCTTGCTTCTAGCTATAACTGAGGTCTTTGCCATACAAAATAAAAATGCCTTAGAGGCGTTTCGCTATATTATCAGAAAAAATAAGGGATTTCAAGGCTTTAATATTGGTTATTTCTTGCCTTTTTCCTCTTCTTTTTTGAACGG
>JAIFWN010000004.1 GCA_019658995.1 Candidatus Parcubacteria bacterium | reverse complement strand
ATCGGTCTTCCTCGACTCGCCTCTGGCTATACGGGTAACCGAGATATACAAGCGTCTGACCGGCAAGGATGTATTTGATTTTCCCATGCTTCATGAGACCGGGGAAGTAAGAGACTCCATCGCCATTGCCGAAGCCAAAACACCCAAAATTATTCTTGCCGGTTCGGGTATGTCGACTGCGGGGCGTATTCTCTTCCATGAAGAAAGATATCTGCCGGACCCCAACACCACCATACTTTTCGTCGGCTATCAGACGCCGGGTACTCTGGGGAGACAGATCAGGGAAGGCATGAAAGATGTGACCATCAATGGAACCAGGGTGAGAGTCAACGCCAGAGTCGAGAGTATAGACGGGTTCTCCGCCCATGCCGGATCCGACCAGCTGGTAGACTTCGTGTCACACTCCAAAGATACACTGAAGAAAGTCTTCGTAACCATGGGTGAGCCAAAAGCCTCCATCTTCCTCGCCCAGAGGCTCAAAGATGAATTGGAAGTAGACTCAATAATCCCCAAGATAGGAGAGCGGTACGAGCTGGATTTATAACTACTTAACCGCTTCTACAATTTTATTGAAAACTGCCGGAGAATTCTCGGCCAGGTCGGCTAGGATCTTGCGATCGATCTCCACATTCTTCTTCTTCAGCATATTGATGAACTTCGAGTAGGAGAGGCCGAGCGGTTTAAGCGAAGAGGAGATGCGGACATTCCACAGGCGGCGGAAGTCGCCCTTCTTGTCGCGGCGGTGAGCGAAGGAGTAAGTACCGGCGTGGAAAATGGCTTCGTTGGCCTGGCGTTCCTTGGTCGAGCGGCCGAAGCGGTAACCCTTAACCTTTCGCAATATGTTCTTCCTGGACTTTAAGGCGTTGACGCCCTTTTTGACTCTGGTCATTATTTTATATTTATAAGGAAGCGGCTGCGCTCTTTGTTGGTCATGTGGAACTCGCCCTTGCGGCCCTTAGCCCCTCTCTCGGAGCTATTCTCCTTAGCGTTAAAGTGGTTTTGTCCGGTTTTGCGCACCAAAATCTTCCCCTTCTTGGTGACCTTGACCCGCTTAAGGAAGCTCTTATTGGTTTTCATCGACATAAAAATAGGCCCGTTTCTAGGCCTATTCATGATACTTATTTTGGAGCGGTTGTCCAGTCAGCACTCGAGGACGGTTACGATGACTGTATCTCCGTGGACGGCCCGGTCGGCTTTTCTCGTGCCCGGTCTGCACTCGTGGTACGAGGCGGGGGAGAGGTCTTCGACAGAGCCATCGGGCAGGATAATGGCGAAGGGCTGGCTAAGTCGTGCTGACAGCGACCGTGATCTGGCCGGCCTCTGGGCTGAGGCTCGAGCCAACTGACCGAGACGCTTCCAGGTCGAGTCTGACATGAGGCTGCTCACCGCCGACGGCAAAATGGTGATCGAGATCGTCTGGCTCTGAGTGTCGATGACTTTACCCTGAGCCTTCGCCGCAATGGGCAGTGATAAGAGCGATAGAGCTACTAAGATGCAGAAGCGCATACGTTCCTTGGCTGGGAGTCTTGTCTAATTATACACAAAAGCTGAGCTTTGTCAAACTAGGCCCGCTCTATGATAGCCGTCATACCCTTCGGACTCTTTTTTGGAGCGTCGGCGACTTTGTAGGGAACTGAAACGAGCTTCAGGAGGCGCTCTATGCGCTCTTTAAGAAACTTCTCATCCAGATATTTGGCGCGGCCGGGGAGGAAGAGCGAGATCTGTACGCGGTTTCCTTCGGCAAGCCACTCGGAGGCTTTCTTGGCCTTGAGCGAGAGGTCGTGGTCGCCGGTGCCTAGCTTGACCTGGACGCTTTTGACCTCGACCGAATGCGCCTTCTTCTTACCCTCCTTCTCCTTCTTGGCTTCGGCATACATGAACTTCCCCAGGTCGGCAATCTTAGCCACCGGAGGTACGGCATTGGGGGAGATTTCTATGAGGTCGAGGTCGAACTCGGCGGCCTTCCTCATAGCCTCCTCGAGGGAGATTACTCCGAAATTTTCTCCTTTTGGTCCTATGACACGAAGTTCTTTGGCTGGGATGCGGTGATTAGTACGCGGGGTTAGCAAGGCTTATGATATTATTGCTGTGAGTATATACTATATAGCAAATGGAATACAAGCACATCCTGCCGAGCCTCGAGGAGGTCGTCAACGCCCGCAAGCCCGTACATAATACCAGGGTCGAACATAAGGAATCTCTGACCGGTGCCGAAAAATTTGCACTCTTCATGACTCGTAAAATCGGCAGTCTCGGGTTCTTCTTATTCCTCATCTTCTGGACCCTAGCCTGGCTCGGATGGAACATGTTCGGTCCTTCCGAGTACCGCTTTGATCCAGGACCAGCCTTCGTCATTTGGCTCTTTATTTCCAATATTCTTCAGCTTATCCTCCTGCCGCTCATCCTGGTAGGTCAGAATGTTGAGGCTAAGGCCGCGGACCGCCGGGCCCAGCTCGACTACGAAATCAACAAGAAGGCCGAGCACGAGGTCAGCGTTATTATCGGCCATCTCGAAAATCAAAACGAACTCCTGCTTGAAACTATCCGAAAGATAGAGAGGAGCTGACCGTCTCCTAATCCATCGTGACAGCGAAAACAAAGTCAAAGCCGAAGAAAAGAAAGATGCCAGGTACCGGAGGCCGCGGCAGGTTCTACCGTATCGTAGTGCGTCCGAAGTACGAATTCTCAAACTTTCGCATACAAGACGTTGGCTCCAAGGGCCACCTCGAACGTCTCGCGGGAGAGCGTCCGAGCGGCAGTTGGGATACCGTCTCCTGGCTCATATCCAAGGATGATGCAGATATAAGAAGCGGAAAACTTGTTATAACCAATTCCAAGGTCAAGAAGTCTCTGGACAAAGCTATCCGCGGTCCTATCACTCATGTGAAGGGGGATGTCTTCCATGCTTATCCGCGCAAGAACGTGCCAGAGAAATCCAAGCCGACCAAAGCAATGCGTGCGGCACAAAAGAAGAATATCAAAAAAGCCCAGTCTGCTAGGAAGAAGGGCAAATAAAAGCCGAGTGTCATTTTGGCCGAGAGCTCCCGTCTACCATTTGATATGGCAATAGGGCTCAACCGGCAGGCGCTTGCATATGCCAAGAAATTAATAAAAGGAAAGCGTTTCGTTCTTGATGAGCGCGATATGTGGAGCGAACACCAGCCCTCAAGGCGCGAAGAAAATGCTTTCATAGAGAAGCACGGGATCGGGGAATACGGCAAATGGTATTTGGGCATCGATGACGAGAAGGGCAAAGACAGCAAGGGCCAGTATAGGTTCCCGTTCGGCGATTTTAAAAAGATCCACATGTGCGCTCTGCCATCCGTGGAGAGTCGTGCCGGCCAGTACAGATACGAGGATGTGAAGAAGGCCGCACTGCAACTCTTCGGCATGCTCAGATCTTTAAGCAAACACAGGCATAAAGAATTCAAAGGTGAGTACGTTACTACAATACGAGGGGGCAGCCCCCGAACTAGAAGTTTAGTTCCTAAGAATATGGCAAATAGACAAGGCAGCAGGTCTTCGAGAGGAAGCAATAGAGGTGGTTCCAGCTCTTCTTCCTCACGAGGCAATAGCAACAGGCGTGGCGGCAGGAATAACCGTGGCGGAAGCAACGGCAGTTCCCGCTAATACCTTGCGCTAACGAAAACCGCCCCGGAAGGGGCGGTTTTTCTTTGGTGGAGATGCCGGGAATTGAACCCGGGTGCAAGATGAGATCGGATTGAGGTCTACGCTAGGTAGTTTGCTTCATTGTCCGCCGGCTGGCGGATCAAGCGACGAGATACAAAACAAACGAAAGCTCTCGGCACTCTATCCTCATTGTTTCGAAACTAAGCGAGGAGGCTTAATTTCAGAGTCTCGGATATTCCGCGACGTACCGGGTTCGAGACACACCCGGAGGCCACGCGCTACGCGAGCTTAAGCTCTAACGTAAGCGAACTCGAAGTCGTTTGCCGTAAAATACGGAGAAACGGTTCTTGCAATTTTGTTTGCAGTTGAAGTTTGAAGCGGATTAGAGAGTCACTTCGGCTCTCTCGCGCGTCAATCCGATGAGTCGCCTTGTCTAGGCCGATCATCCCCATATGTTCACCCCGCCGTGGCGTGGCAAGTTTACAAAGTCCTCTTTAGGTCCCGCTCGGTGTCGCGCTTCTTTATGGCTTCGCGTTTGTCGAACTTCTTCCTGCCGCGAGCTATGGCGACGTCGAGTTTGATGAACCTGCCTTTATTATACACCGAGATCGGTACAATTGTCAAGCCTTTAGTGGCCTCAGCTTCGGCCAATTTGGCGATTTCCGCGCGGGCGAGCAGTAACTTACGCGCCCTTGCCGCGTCATAGTCCTCTGGCTGGTTCTTGGGCTGATAGGGAGCCACTTCAGCACCGAGAAGATAGGCTTCGCCTCCTCTTATGGAGACGTAAGAGCCGGCCAAACTCGCGCGCCCGGCCCGCACGCTCTTCACTTCCGGCCCGGAAAGTTCGATACCGGCGGTAAACTTTTCAAGCAATTCGAAATCGAACCTGGCTTTGCGATTCTCGGCGTAGACAGTCATTAGAGAGAATGATAGCATGCGGAAATATGGCAGAGAATAATCTATCAAAAGAAGAAAGAAGACAGAGCGAAGCGGAAGACCGGAGGCAGGGAGACAGGCGCAAGAGACTCCAGCCCAAGCCCCCTAAGGGTCCCATTCCGGGCAACGGTTTCCTCAAGCAGGCCGTTATCGCAGTCATCGTCTTCGTGGTTCTTGCAAGCACCTACTCGGCACTCTCTGGTGTAGGCACCGGCAGCGAGACTGTTTCCATCTCCGATCTGGCAAGAGATGTCACTCAGAGCCTGGTGAGTGAGATCGTGGTTAAGGGCGATAGCATTAGCGTGAAGTACAAGGATGGTACGGAGAAGTCATCGAAGAAGGAGGAGAGTACGGCGCTTACCACCACTCTCGCCAATTACAAAGTTCCTACCGACGCCTTGAACAAGGTCAAGATCTCAGTGGAGAACAACCAGGGTCTGGGCTTCTGGATCCTCTCTCTCGCGCCGATTATATTGCCGATTCTTTTCGTCATCTTCTTTCTCTGGTTTATTTCAAGACAAGTGAAGGGTGCGGGCATGCAGGCCTTCTCCTTCGGGCAGAGTAAGGCCAGGATGATACGGCCGGACGACAAGGTTCAGAGAATCACTTTCAAGGATGTGGCCGGTGCCAAGGAGGCCAAGGAAGAGCTCTCTGAGATTGTCGACTTTTTGAAGAATCCGAAGAAGTTCCTGGATATAGGGGCACGCATCCCTAAGGGCATTCTTCTTATGGGCGCTCCCGGCACGGGTAAAACAATGCTCGCCAGAGCGGTGGCGGGGGAAGCCGGAGTTTCCTTCTTCTCCATTTCCGGATCGGAATTTGTCGAGATGTTCGTGGGTGTGGGAGCGTCGCGCGTGCGCGATCTCTTCGACCTTGCCAAGAAGTCCTCTCCGGCCATCATCTTCGTGGACGAGATAGATGCGGTAGGCCGCGTGCGTGGCAGCGGTATGGGCGGAGGTAATGACGAGCGCGAGCAGACACTGAACCAGATCCTCGTAGAGATGGACGGCTTCGAGCCCAATGAGAAGGTCATCGTCATGGCCGCGACAAACAGGCCCGACGTTCTTGATCCGGCGCTGCTCCGCCCCGGACGCTTCGACCGCCGGGTCACTCTCGACCTTCCGGACCGGAAGGACCGCGAAGAAATTTTGAAAATACATGCAAGGAAGAAGCCTTTCGCCGAGGATGTGAATCTCACCCTCATCGCCGAGCGCACGCCGGGATTCTCTGGTGCCGATCTCTACTCTCTCATGAACGAGGCAGCCATCCTTGCGGCGCGCGAGAACCGCACCAAGGTCGGGCAGTTTGATCTCATACGCTCCATAGAGAAGGTGATGATCGGTCCGGAGCGCAAGAGTTTCCTCCTGAATAAGAAAGAAAAAGAAATCATTGCTTATCACGAGGGAGGACATGCGCTGGTGGCATCGGTGCTCCCTTACGCGGATCCGGTGCACAAGATATCCATTATTTCGCGAGGGAGGGCGCTCGGCTACGTCTTCAAGCTCCCGATTGAGGAGAATAAGCTACAGTCGAAAAAAGAGTTCATCGACGACATCACGGTCACACTCGCAGGCTATGTGGTAGAGAAAAATATTTTCGGAGATGTCTCCACCGGACCAAGTAACGATCTGCAGGTAGCTTCGGCTCTGGCTCGCGACATGGTAACTAAGTACGGCATGAGCGACAAGATGGGACCTATAGCCTATGAGAGAGAAGCCGGACGTCCGCTGCCGGGACAGCACTTCGAAGAAAGGGGATACTCCGAGGAAGTGGGAGCAAAGATAGATGCCGAAGTTTCGAAAATTATTGATGAAGCACTGAAGCGCGCCGCCCGCATTATTCACGAGTATCGTGACGCTCTCGACGACATTGCCAAGAAGCTGGTAGAGGTCGAGACCATAGAGCAGAAGGAGTTCGAGGAGATCCTGATCTCCCACAAAATCAAGCTGAAAAGGAAGAAAGATATCGAGCACCAGCCGTAGTCCTGTGACTAACTCTCAGGATAAACAAAAAAGCCCCCGAAGGGGCTTTTTTGTTTACATGCACTCTTTGCAGTTTTTCTTGTGGCCGAAGACCTCGACCAAAGCCGAGATGCCGACGAGGATATAGACTACCTGAGCGACGCCGTCGCCGATGTAGTTAGCCAAGTCCCATCCGCTTACCAGAGCTGTCAGTCCCCAGTTGAGACCTCCGATGATAAGAAGGATAAAAGCAATCTTGTGAAGCTTCATATTTATTTATTACTGATAAACCCTAGCTCAACTATAGCGAAGTTGACGGTGTTTGAGTATGATCTTTGTCCACACCGTCCCATCGCCAGTGCGGCCTTTCGCCCTTGAGATAGCAGATGATGAGGAAGGGGATAGTCAGGATGAGGAAATCGAACGCGAAGTTGATGAGAAATCCGCCTCCGGAGTGCTCGACGTCGGCTTCAAAAACGAGATGCAGAAGGCCGATGATGTAAATTGCGGTAATGACCCAGCCCTGCCAGCTTGTGGGTGTCCATCCCCAGCCGAACTTCTTGGCTTTGAACCAGAGTTTCTTTTCGTTTTGCATAAAATTAGTATAACAGAGCTTCGCAAAGCGAAGACGAGTGGGGTCGGGAGAACAGCTGTTCTCCCGTGGAGGAAGGCAGCTCGAGAAGCGAGCGTCGGAAAACCGTGGGTTTCCGAGGATTGTCCGCCCTCTTGGATTCGAACCAAGGACCCCAGAGGTATAAGCTCTGTGCTCTAACCAACTGAGCTAAGGGCGGTTGTCGAAGATAATATAACAAAAGACCTCCGCCGACCAATAGTGATGGTCGGGGGAGGTCTTGGAAGACATTATCTCCGGGCAATTACTTTAAAGACGCTCTTCTCGCTTGGATTCAAGCGAAGCGTGGCCGTGAAGACTGCTTCGCCGAAATCCCGGGCATAGAACTGGACCCGATATCTCCAGGTCACCTTGGTGCATGACGACTGGCAGATGTGTTCAGGATCCCGGATCATCTCGGGTTCGAAGACCTTGAGATCCGGTGAGCTGGTCCCAACCTTGTCCCAGCTGAGATCGACGACCGGATCGACGCCGACCGGAGCCGTGAAGATCATCTCGTTTTCCTGGAACGAGAACACGCTGGTGGTGATCTCCTCCTGCTGAAAGGGGGAGAGGTGCACCTCCATGATCGGATCAACGGGTGCGGTCGAGTCTCGGCAGGCTGAGGCCAGGGCGAAAGCCAGAAGCGGGACGATGTTACGGAATCGCATGTGCAATTCTCCGTGTTGGGTGTGGGGGACTTCTTTTAATATTATACTACACTCTATTAGCTCTTGTCAAGTGGCGTTTGGGAGTTTTTCTGAGGAGCCTCCGAAGCTTGAAAATCTCAAAGTTGATGTATGGCGAGAGCCACTCGATAGAGGCGAGGAAGAAGATGCCGCCGACAAAATAGGTAAAGCGTCCGATCACCGGACCGGGGAGATTGAGACTTAAGAATTTGTTTATGTAATAGGGGAGGAAGCCTTTCTGCACCAGGAGAGGCAGTGAGTGTCCGGCCAGGTCGCGGAAGTGCGACTCGACGAGGGTGAGCGGGCAGTTGCCATAAAGAGACCAGAAGACGATAACAATGAGCACCGCCGCCGCCTCCCACGGGCGGAAGCGTTTGTAGCGAATGGAGATGAGAATACCGGCAAGAACGGCAAAGACGAGGACGATGTGCGTAATTGCAGTGAGATTGGCAAGAACTTCGTAATTCACGAAATTAATTCTAACACATTGACATGCTTGGTCGGAAAGAGTAAGTTCTGCTCAGAACTTCTTCCAGGAGGAAGCATGAGTACCGATGGAGTTACCGTTAGTTCTGGCCCAAGGCTGCCAAGATGGATGATCACTTTCGATAATCTCTATGATCTGTTCTTCACAGCTTTTGTTTCCGCTCTGTTCGTCTTTATCGGAGCGATCACTGGCAATGCGCCAGTATGGGTGGCGGTATCGCTTTGCTTGCTTTCACTCGGTTTTGTCACTTGGTGTATTCTTGCCATTGTGAACCGTTCACCATGGCAGAACGCGGCAATTATTCTCGGCATCTTCTCCGCTTTCTTCTGCGGTGCAGTGTCTGCCAGCACGCTGGTGTACCGTTTCCATCTCATAGAATTTCTCAAATTGCTCGACAAGTAGTCGAGCTTTTTTATACAAATAAAAAAGCGGCGGGATATTGTCCCGCCGCCGGTGATTAAGTCTCGAGCTTCGCTAACTCGCTTCTCGCTCGCTCTTGCTCCTCCTGGAGCTCGGCGATGCGCCGTAAGCGGTCGAACTCCGATGCCCGGATCGCGAGAGTCTGGAGGACGATGGCTTCGCGAGATCCGCAAGCTACCGCTTCGGCCATGCTCCTGGGCGGACGCGGCCCGTCCTCATAGGGAACATGGATCTCCTTGCTCATCACGATCTCCTTGAGCTTGGCAAAGGAGACTCCATCGATCGGGTCTGGTGCCCTGAACATGCCATGGCAGAAATCGTGCGTGAGCAGAAGGTCCGGGCGATGCAGAGTGCAGAGCATCTCAACAAAGGTCGGCCGGGCAGCTTCGAAGCGTTCGATCTCCTCCGGCTTGATGTGCTCGTGGTACTGGGGAGCATTCCATCCCAGCTTGATGAGATTGATCAGGAATTCTTTGGCGATCTCGCCGTTGTGATCCTTCTCCAGAGTCAGAGGCAGGTTGTAAATCCGCCCGTTCTTTATCCGGAAGAAGTGGAGAAGCTCTTCCAGCACGACTGAGATCTCCTGAACTTTCCACGCCGTGAAGATCGCTTTGCTGTCGGGAATTTCCTTTTTGAAGAAGTGCATGCAGAGCTCGTCGAAAGCCTTGCGGGAGACCCTCTTCCGTGCTTCGGAATTCGTCTTCGGAAATCCGGAATTGATGAACCGTATTTCTTCTTCTGTTCTGAAATGCAGGTAAAGCTCATCATGCCCTTCAGCTATGGAGAGGAAGAAAATGATCCTCTCGGCATACTGGCCCTCCTTGGTACGAACGTCGAATCCGACGTGGAGAAGACCGTGGCGTTCTTCGGCGGTCTTAGTCGCTTTCCATTGCTCAAGCCACTGAGTCCAGCCCTCAAGCGGAAGAATTTCTTCTGCAGCTAGCGGATGAAGCATAACCTCTCCTTTTTATGCCGCGCTATTTGCGGCGGTTGAAAGAACTGGGCTAATACTCTACTCGAAGTGGATTTTTTGCAAGGAAGAGGCCAGATGCGTTCGAAGCAGGGGATACTTTTTCAAATCCGGATCTTTGTCTATGATTTTCGCGGCTTCATCGCGGGCGGCTTCGACCATCTTCAGGTTTTTGATAGCTTCCATGCCAAGGTCTGAGATGCCCCACTGTTTGCCGCCGTAGAGCTGTCCTGATCCGCGATTCTTGAGATCAAACTCGGCGAGCTCGAAGCCGTTCTTGGCAGTCGAAAGCGCCTTCAGTCTCTCCACAGTCTGCTTGGAGTTCGACTCGGTAAACACATAGCAGTAGGGTTGGTGAGTGCCGCGGAGCACTCGGCCCCGGAGCTGATGCAGTTGCGAGAGGCCGAAGCGTTCAGCGCCCTCAATGATGATGAGCGAGGCATTCTCCACGTTTACTCCCACTTCCACAACTGAAGTAGAGACTAATATATCGATCTTACCGGCCTTGAAATTCATCATAACCTTCTCTTTCTCTGCTGGAGAAATTTTCCCATGCATAATACCTATTTCGTACTCGGGGAAAACATCTCGCTTCAGACGCTTGGCTTCTTCATTGACAGACTTGGCCAGAACGGCGAGTTCTTTGGTCGGGTCGGCTTCGTCGATGCGCGGGCATATTACGTATGCTTGGCGGCCTTTGGAGAGTTCCTTGCGGACCTTCTCGTAAGTCTCATCGCGTTTGTTTGGAGTCACTATTTCGGTGATGATCTGCTTACGCCCGGCCGGCATCTCATCGAGGAGCGTGAGGTCGAGGTCGCCGTAGAGAGTAAGGGCAAGCGTGCGGGGTATGGGAGTGGCGGTCATAGAGAGCAGGTGAGGAGTAACGCCATCTTTTGTCGTCAGTTTCTGTCTTTGAGTGGTGCCGAAGCGGTGTTGCTCGTCGATGATGGCCAGGGCCAGGTGTTTGAACTTCACACTCTTTTGTATGAGGGCATGCGTGCCTATGAGTACGGCGATCTCTCCGTTTGCTACCCACTTAAGAAGCTGTGAGCGCGAGATGTCCGTCCAGCCCGAGGGATTGACCTTGGAAGGAAACTTTCTACACCCGCTTCCGGTAATGAGACCGATGTTTACCGGCAGGTGTCTGAAGTATTTGATGAACGACTCGAAGTGCTGCTGGGCCAGGATCTCCGTCGGTACCATGTAAGCGGTTTCTAAAGTGCCGAAGCTCTGATCTCTGGGCTTGGATGTCGTGACTGCATAGGCGAGGGTGGCGGCCACGGCGGTCTTACCGCTTCCGACATCGCCCTCGAGGAGCCGTGCCATCGGATGTCCGCGGCGGAAGTCTTCGAGCGCACCTTCTATGGCCCGCCGCTGAGCGCTTGTTGCCTCGAATGGGAAGCGTTCTATAAACTTTTGCACATCCTGCATGCTCTTATCTATGGTGAAGGCGCTTCTCTCGGCAAATTCATGCCTGGCCTTCTGCCGCTCGAGCTGGATCATAAAGACTTCCTCGAAAGCGAAGCGCTTGCGGGCCTTCTCGGCATCTTCGGCATTCTTCGGCGTATGAATCCAGACAAGAGCGGTGCGGAGTGTCGGCAGGGAGAATTTTTTCAAAATATCCGCCGGTATCGGATCCTCGACTTCATCCAGAATTCTGGAAGTGAAAATGTTTTGAATCTTGTGGAAGATCCAGTTGGAGCTCACGCCGCGGCTCTCGGGGTAGACGGGGTAGAGAGCGTGCACGTCCGAGTCCTTGCCGAAGAGCGAGACCCCGATGGCTTCGGGGAGTTTGCCGACGTTCTCCACTTTTGGATTGGATAAATACAATTCTCCATTTCTTTCGCTCACTTTTCCCTCGATTCTGACGCCGGCTCCGTCGTGGAGCATCTTGGCCAGATACGGCTGATGGAACCAGATTATCTTTATCCTCTCCGATCCGTCGCTAACGTATGCCTCCGACATCGGGATTTTCTTCTTCCAGGCTTTGCTGGTCTTCAGTCCGGAGATTTTGCCGAATATGGTAGCGGTGTCGCCCTTCTTCAGGCTTGCGATGCTTGTAACTTCCGCAGTATCACCGTAGCGTGTGGGGAAGTGGTAGAGGAGATCCTCGACAGTCTCGACTCCGAGTCTCTTTAGGGCTTTTTCCTGCACGGGCAAAATGCGGAAGTGAGTGCTCAGTTTATCAGAAAGATTCACCAGGCTATTTTAGCCTATTTCGCGGACTCCTTCTTCTCGTCTAAGGTGTCGAGTTTGAGTGCGCGGAATAGGAAATAGATGACTGCCGCAATGATGATGAGGTTTATAAGGTTCGATAGAAAGTCGCCCCACTTGAAGACTACCCCGTGTATGTCGAGTGTTAGTTTGGAAATGTCTCCGGCCTTGCCGAGAAAAATGCCAATGATAGGGGTGAGAATGTCGTCGACCAGGGCTGTCACAGTCTTGGCTACCGCGGCGCCGATGATAAAGCCGATAGCCAGTCCGACTATGCCCTGAGTACGGAGAAAGTGTATGAATCCGCGCATGAGCTTATAGACGAAATAAAAAGAGCACACTTTCGTATGCTCAGTCGATGTATGGCTCGATGATCGCGGCGAAGGCGGTACGAGCGCGGTTCAAGCGGCTTTTCATGGTACCGAGGGTACAGCCGCTTATCTCTGCGATCTCATTGTAGCTCTTGCCCTCGATCTCCCGAAGGACGAAGGTTTGCCGGTGATCCTCAGTCAGTTTTAACAGTGTTTCTTCGACCAGCTCGCGCAATTGCCGCTTGTGGAAGAGATCGTCGGGACGCGACATCTTATCCTCGAACTGCAAGGGGAGCTCTCCACCATCGTTGTCCCCATGTTCCACGCGCAAGGCTTGGAAGAGGACCAGCGGACTCCGAGACCTGTCGCGGAGCTCGTTCTTGGCGAGATTGCTGGCGATCGTGTAGATCCAGGTCGAGAACTTTTTCGATCGGTCGAAGCGATGGGCATGCTTCCAAACTCGGAGGAAGACTTCCTGGACAAGATCTTCGGCCCTGTCACGATCTCCGATTGTCCGGTAGATGAAGTTGAGAAGCCGCGTCTGGTACCTTTCGCAGATCTCGGTAAAAGCGGATTCGTTGCCCGAGAGATGCTCCGTGATCACGGCCGAATCATCCTTGTCCTGGAAATAGACCCCTCCTCTCTGTGCGGGCGGTGCAGTGCTCTCGTAAACCAGTTTAGAGCCCAACATTTTGCCTCCGCTGAAGAAAAAACAGTCTCAGGCCATTATGTACCTCTGCAGTAAATATGCAAGAAATAAAAAAGGCGCACCTGCGTGCGCCTACTTCTCGTTGAGTCTTGATAAGAGACTGCGAGCTTGCCTGCCGCTGGACTCACTCGCTGAGGCGATGCTCTCGAGGTCGGCCCGCAAGACATTGCAGACTCTGTCCGGTACGGGACTGTTCCATGTCAGCTCAAGAGAGAAGGGATTCTGTGTTTCCATGATCCTGACCTCGACCTTGTCGTCGCAGATGTCGATCCGCCAGGCCTTGAAGCTCTGCCGTACCGCTCTCTCGAGGATTTCCTTGGCTTCCTCTTCGGAGTACGATCCGGATGGAACGAGCTTTCTTGTGGCACATAGCCACACGCAGGTGGCATAACGATGACGCGGGCGTTCTTCCGCATACTTCTCCGCCCTCTCCTCGATCTGAGTCATGAGACCAGCCCAGGATCTGGAACGGCTGGGAGTTAGAGCAGTCATTACATCACCAGGGGAACCAGTTGCTGTCGTGGTCATCCGTCCTCCGCTCGGTTGCAGGGTCTGACGAGCTACTTTACGCTTCTGCGGCTCTGTTTGCAAATTTCCTGGTTATTGGAGTTATAATGTAGGGATTAGAATTAATCGCAAATTATGCTTGATGCAATAATGAATTATCAGGACGAAGCCATGCTACTACTCAGGGTTGTAGTGGGTATTATCTTCGTTTATCACGGTTTGCCTAAGATCAGGAAACCTCATGGTATGGCACAAGGCATGGGCTGGCCGGCATGGGCGATAGTTGTTCTTGGTCTCGTCGAGGCTCTCGGCGGACTGGGGATACTTCTCGGCGTTTATATGCAGGTAGCGGCGCTCCTCCTCGCGCTTGTCATGATCGGGGCCACCTGGACCAAGATTGCCAAGTGGAAGATACCCTTCTACACCCAGACCGCAACCGGCTGGGAATATGACCTGGTGCTCTTCGTAGTCCTTGTCTACATCACCGCTTACGGTCCGGCGGGATACTCACTCATGGGTTATTAGAAATAAGGAAATTTAGACAAGTAAGATACCCTCCGCCTGACCGTTACCTGTAATATGTCACAGGTAATCTTGGCAGAAGGCATAACCGGACTCATCTACGGTATTCCCGGCGTAAGTATCCCGACAGAGCAGGGGATACCTACTTACAATGCGAACACGGCAGGGATGAGTACATATAATACGTATCAGGATCCGTATCAGAGCCAGGCTGCAGTGCTGGGAGCGTCAACAACGTATGTACCGGGCGTGCCCAACACCGGCGCCGGCGGGGCGGCTTCCATAAATCTTTTGTTTCTCGGAGTGGCGGCCGCACTCATAGTTGCCGGAGTTACCAGACTTTATAAATCTCGCGCGAGCCGCTGACGTACATCTCGTTCATATCCTTGAACTTCTCCATCATAGCCTTCTCTTCAGAGCTCATGTTCTTCTCCATATTCTTTATTTCTTCCTCATAAGCGGCGAGGCTCTCCCATTCGCCACGGACTATCAGGCGGTGGAACTGCCCGGTCATATCAGTGAGGATAGCCGTGTTTCTCCCCTTGGGTCGGAGGTCTGCCCACTCCCTGAAGAGTTTTGCTAACTTTGAAGCGTTCCCCGGCTTACAAACAAATGTGTCTTGTACGATGATCATCCCGTTAGAGTTAATTTAGAAAGACTATTAATAGAAGTGTGATAGTGAAGACGGCGAAGGTGCCCAAGGTCTTAACAAAGAACTGTACGGCGGCCCTCCTCTCCCCATCAAGGTACATCTGCAGAGGTTTGAAGGCGAAGAAGTAGCCCATCATAGCTACGGAGAGAGTGACGAGCGAAATGAAGGCTATACCACTCCACCACTTATCGGGGGTATTGGCGTGGCCTTGCTCTACGTAGTGTAGAAAGGTGCCGACCACTGCTATATAGGCGGCGGCGGAGAGGGCATTGAGATAAGGATTTTTCATTGATGATTAGTTAATACTATTAGATGTTTATTGTACAATAGACGTATGAAAATCATAATTCGTTTAGTTGTTTCGGCTCTTGCGGTAGCCATAGCCGTCAAACTCCTGCCCGGCGTACATGTGAGTGGGGGAGTACAGACCTATGTGATTCTGGCCGTGGTTCTTGCGGCTATCAATATGTTCGTCAAGCCCATCCTCACGCTCCTGACCTTGCCGCTCTCAATAATGACGCTGGGCCTCTTCACTATCGTCATTAATGCTCTGCTAATACTCCTTGCTGACAGGCTTGTCGAAGGGTTTTCAGTGGACTCCTTCCTCTGGGCTCTGGCCTTCGGTCTGGTGCTCTCCATAGTCCACGCAGTCCTGCATCGTCTGGAAAAATAAAAAACCCGCCTATGAGCGCGATGGCGGGCGGATCTTGTCGGCGAAGTGCTGTGGCAAATCGCGCACCAGGTACTCGGGGATGATCACATTCCAGGTGAGCGAGAGGTCGAAAGCGTCGCGATTCGGAGTCTCCTCCGGCAAGATCTCGATGCTTATGTTCTCGTCGCATATCCAGGCTTCCGTGTAGTCAAAACTCTTGGAAACCAGATAAGTCAGATGACTCTCATGGTTTAGAGAAGTCCTCGGACACTCGTCCGGCACCAGATCCGGGCCAATAGCAAGTCGGACATTGCTCACGAGCATGGGTTTTGGCCTGTCCTTGCAGAGTTCTTCGACTCTTATCCTGATTCTCTCTTCGAGCGCGGTCCAGTTGGTAGCCTTCATAGAGTCGGGCATTTTGCCTCCTTTTGATCTGGAGAAACTCTAGACCTTTCAGATCCGAAAGGCAATGACAGAGGATTTCTTAATAGACTATATATCCGTAGTAGAGGAGATAGAGCGAGATCAGGAACACGGCGAGTTCGGCGAAGATGAATTTGGCATTCTGTTGCTTCCTCTCCACGAGCTTCCGCACCCAGTCGGGGAAGGCAATGCGGAGCACACCCTTGGCCAAGGTCGACCAGGAGAGGATGGTGACGACTACGCGCCAGTCTTTGACCCAGATGTTATGACTCACTACCAGGAGCACTCCGAGCATAAGGATGAAGTAGCCAGAAGCTACCACCGAGGGAACACTCTCTGCCATCTCAAGCTCACGAAGTGTGTGCTTCCGGTAGCTAAGCATTATGGCAAGGGTGCTAATAGCTCCGAAGAGTCCCATGATCTTGGCGATGAAGATTGATGTTTCCATGCCTCAAGTATATCCGACATTTGCCCCAAAGATTGGTAAAATAGCTTTATGCACAAAATGCCTCCGGATCTGCGCAAAGCCATCAACTCTTCGAGACAGGCGAGAGCTATTTGGGATGACATCACACCCTTAGCGCGCAATGAATGGATCTGCTGGGTCACCTCCGGCAAAAAGGCAGAGACCAGGGATATTCGTATCAAAAAAGCTCTCTCCAAACTTAGCGGCGGCATGCGTCGCCCCTGCTGCTGGGCTGGGTGCCCACATCGCTAATATAGCTGTCAGCTTAGACCAGGAGTCCGAGCCATTTGTAGACCACGATGGCTGGCCAGACTATAGCCTTAAGCACGCCAAGCACTCCGGCGCCAAAGGTAGCGGCATTCTGGATGTAGTAGATAGCGGCTCCTATAAAACCAAAGAAGTAAACCGCATTGCCGCCATGCTTGCCGCCGCGTCGTCCCCACCTCCGGCACTCCTCCCACTTCATTTTTGTTTCGTCATGCATATCTATAGTTTATCACTACTTCATCTGAGTCTTTTTGACCACTTTGCCGTGCTTGTCATAAGTAACCCACTCGCCAACTTGCATGCCGAGCTTGAAGGACCCTGAGCGCATCTTGGAGCCATCCTTCCGAAACCACGTCCACTTACCGTCCATCTTGCTTCCCGTCATAAACCCTTTAGCCCACACCGACCCGTCCTTATGGTAATGAGTATGCTTCTTCATCAGAGGGATGTTTTAAATGATTTTAGCCAACTATCTAAGTCATTCATAATATTTCTTGTTGTTTCATTGAACAATTCCTGGACATTTATTTTTGACCCGACATTCTTTTCATTTTGTATAAATAGATTTTTTAATGCATCTATCATCTTAATTATTTCGGATCCAGTTAGCCCGTTTGCTTTAAAGAAAGCCTCTTCGTGAATTATTTCATTGAGGTTAATATGTGCAAAATGATTTCGGACTTTGGAGATTTTTGTACCTATTACCCTAAGTTCATCAGAATTAAGTCCGCCAAAGAATTTCTTATCCAATATCTTATCTAGTCCAAGAATGACGTCTTTTTCTAAACTCAACAATAACGTATTCCATGTATAAATATTTTTGCCGTAAGCCTCACTGGTTACTCTTTTATGCAGGTATCCATTTAACAGTAGTTGACTATGGGTGAATAAAAGATCGTCTACAACTTTTTCAAACTCATTAGGTTTTAACATGCGGAGACGCAGGGATTCGAACCCTGGAGGGCTTTTAAGGACCCTACCTCGTTAGCAGTGAGGCGCTTTCGACCACTCAGCCACGTCTCCTCGTGGGCCAAATTTAGCATATTTCTTAGCCCTTTCCTATTGATCTCGACAGGAGTACCCTAGAGTCCATGGACAAGAAGACCATTAATATCAATGAGTTAATTCCAAACTCAGAAAACCCTCGTTTTACTAGCGTAAAAAACGAAAAAGAAGCTATTGGCATGATGATTGAAAAGTCGGGGAAAGAATTGCTGAATCTAGCTGAAGATATAGTCCAAAGAGGTTTTAATCCCACTAAACGCTTGATAGTTACACCTGTTAATAAAAAATATCTCGCGCTTGAAGGTAACCGCCGCACTGTTGCTGCAAAATTATTATCAAATCCTAACCTAATTCAGGATGAAAAATACAGGGAAAAATTTAAAACTCTAAGGGATAAATATCCGTCACAAGTACCAAAGGAAATTGATGTAGTGTCTTTTAAAAATCCAAAGGATGCTTTCCATTGGATTAATCTTGAACATACTGGAGCAAATAAGGGTAGGGGAGTATTATCCTGGAATACTGAACAGCGATTAAGGTTTCTATCCCAGCATGGAGGAAAAAAGCCATCAAAGCCTGTTCAAGTATTTGATTTCGCAGATCAAAATGGAATTAAAAGGTCAAATGTTGATTCTACCACCTTAGACAATCGATTACTGGGTAATCCCGCGGTGCGCCAATTGATTGGTATCGATTTCCCTGAAGGACTACTGGTGCTTACTAAAAGTAAAACTGAAGTACTTAGAAATATCAAAAAAATCTTCAAAGTCATGTCTGGAAAGTCGTTTAAAGTAGGTGATGTATACAAAAATTCAATGGCGGTGGAATGGACGAAAGGGATATTAGATAAATCGATTTCGAGTATAACGACAGTTGGTCACAAGAGAGATGAAAACGATCGGGAGAACAGAAGTGAGAGCGCACTCTCATTCCCGTTGAATTCGAGAAAAACTTCGACATATAGTTCAGATCTCGGAATAGAAATTTTAAAACATATTTCTTCTAATTTTTCTCGTGCTGTGGCAGCTCTTAAACCGAGACATGACAATAGAGGTTCAATTGAGATTAATGATGAATATGATGTGCAGGATTTAATGAGAATTTTCTTGAATTTGTTTTTTGACCAAGTTTATGAAGAAGAGTGGACGCCTTCATACATGGGCAAGGCATCAAGGGTGGATTTTCTTCTAAAACCACAAAAAATTGTAATTGAAATTAAAATGGCTAGCTCAAATTTAACAGACTCTAAGTTAACATCACAACTTATTGTAGATACTCATCACTATAATGAATCTCAAGATTGTGAGACGCTTTTTATATTTGTATATGATCCAAATAAGAAAATAAAAGATCCCGCACGGATAAAAGCTGATCTGGAAAGAAAAACCTTCACTTCCCTAAAGACTTTTTGTTTTATAGAATCTTAAGTATGGTTCCATCATCGCCCTTGAGATATCCAGGTGGCAAAGCGTTCCTTTCATCAAGATTTTCAAAAATTATTGAAAATAATGGTTTGAGAAGGCCAGTATATATTGAACCGTTTGCAGGAGGTGCAGGAGCAGCATTATCTCTATTGTTTTCAAATAAAGTCAGGAAGATTGTAATAAATGATTTAGATTACTGTATATATAGTTTCTGGTATTCAGTTGTTAACCATAATCGAAAATTCATAAATAAAATTTTATCCACGCCGATTACAATTGATGAGTGGAAAATACAGAAACAAATTTACAAAAGCTCTAAATCTAAAATATTTGAGCGAGGTTTCGCAACCTTCTTTCTTAATCGTACGAACGCTTACGGAATAATTAATGCTAATCCTATCGGAGGTATAAAACAGAACGGGAAGTATAAAATTGATGCAAGATTTAATAAAAAAGGTCTAATCGACAGAATTCAGAGAATTGCTAAATTCAAAAGTAAAATTGTAGTTAGTAACGAAGATGGGCTCCAGGTGTTTAAGAGGTACTCAGAAATAACAAACACATTTATATACCTAGATCCACCATATTTCGCGGAGGGGTACGCTTTATATTTAAATGTTAAAGATAAGGATTATCACAATAAGTTAGCTAAAACACTAAACAAGAGTAATAAGGCGCACTGGGTATTAACTTATGACGAGAATAGAAGGGTCAGGGATCTATATTCGGATAGGAATAGAAATAGATTATCTTTTAAATACAGAACGACAAGAATAAGAAACGCCAGAGAATTAATGGTCTATTCGGATTCTCTTGTGAGAATTTAATGTTTTTAAGTTTTAGGAGAAAAAGAGCGGACAGAAAAAGGAAACCCTCGGCAAGGTATTTGAAGCATAAAGAGATGGCGCGGGGGTTGGTGCAGGCGAGGCTTGAGCACTTCAATACTTTCTACAACTTCGATTACAAGCGGATAGCTATCAAGAACCATAAGTCGAGGTGGGGGAGTTGCTCGAAGAAGGGGAATTTGAACTTTAATTATCGCATCGCGCTCCTGCCGCCGCACTTGGCCGACTACATCATCGTCCATGAGCTCTGCCATCTTGAGGAATTTAATCATTCCGAAAGATTCTGGGCTCTGGTGGAGAAGACTCTGCCGGATTGGCGGAAGTCTCGGGCCGAATTAATGCGTATCGATGTACGGTTTGTCACTTTGGAGAAGCTCTTTCGTTAGTAACGAAATGAAAAAGAAGATAAAAATCTGCAGTCGCGGGCACAAATACAGAGGGAGCTTCTGCCCGATCTGTTGGCCGGGCGGAAAGAAACCGAAGAGGAGAACGTCCTGAGTGGGTGATGAAGCCGACCAAGAAGAATGTCAGGAACAAAGATGTGATAAAGAGCGGTCAGGCTCACGGATCGGCTGCGCCGAGGATGGAGCCGAAGGTAAAGATCGGTCGAGTACGCTCGAAGGCCAAGCCCACAGAGATAAGGAAACCCCGGAAGCACCCAAAAAAGTAGTACAATAATTCAATTAATATAAATTTTATGGCTAAAAATAATCCAGTAGTGCACTTCGAGTTCCCAGGAGAGGATCTCGAGCGGATGAAGAAGTTCTATGGCGAGGCCTTCGGCTGGGACTTTACCCAGATGGGTCCGGAGATGGGGAACTATGTGGTAGTGATGACTTCGGAGTCGGACAAGAACGGCCCCTTGGAGAAGGGCAAGATCAACGGCGGCTTCTACAAGAAGAGCGCTGATCCCATCTCGCAATACCCGTCGGTGGTTATAGCCGTCGAGGATATCAATAAATCTATTGAGGATGTGAAGGCCGCCGGCGGTCAAGTCCTCGGCGGGTCGAAGAAGGACGGCCAGCCGGAGATGATACCGGGCGTAGGCATGTTTGCCTCCATCCTCGACAGCGAGGGTAACCGAGTGAGTATCATGCAGCCCCTAATGCCACAGCAATAACATGAAGCAGAAAATTACTCCGTTTCTCTGGTTCGACAGGAATGCCGAGGAAGCCATGAACTTCTATGTCTCTGTTTTCCCCGACTCGAAGATTGTCTCGATCAAGAGGTATCCAGAAGGCATTAAGGAAGGCCCGATGGCGGGCTTCGACGGCAAGGTACTGACGGCCGTCTTCGAACTCTTGGGGCAGGAGTTTATGTGCCTCGACGGCGGACCCGTCTTCAAGCCCACAGCGGCCACCTCCTTCTACGTTGAGTGCGATACACAGGATGAAGTGGACAAATATTGGAACGCGCTGGGGGAGGACGGGGATCCTAATATGCAGCAATGCGGCTGGGTCATGGATAAGTACGGCTACTCCTGGCAAATTATTCCTAAGAGATTGCCGGAGCTCCTCAATGATCCGGATAAAGCCAAGGCCGACCGTGCTCTCCAGGCAATGCTCAAGATGAAGAAGATTGATGTGGCGGAGCTGGAGAAAGCTGCTCGGGGTTAATTATTATCAATAAATTTCAGGTAATCGGCGGTCTTGCGCTTCGTCTACGAAGTGATAAGGTAAAAACATGGAAAATAATACACCTTGGTACAAGAAGGGCTGGTTTATAGGCTTGGTTGTTTTGGTAGTGCTCGTGGGCGGATGGATGCTTATGCGCGGAGACGGTGAGGATGACGGAGCGCCGAACAATGTTACGGAAGAAGTTCCTTATACCGATCCTAAGGGGGATGAGATATCGGTTCTAGGCAAGCTCGACTGTCTGCCTCTCCAGAGCGGCAAAGTTCCGACAGGCGATGAGTGTATCATCGGACTCAAGGGCAGTGACGGCAAATTCTACGCCCTCGATACTTCTAAGGTAGAAGTAATAGAGAAGGGCATAGGTCTCGATACCAATGTCAGAGTGGTGGGCAAGTTCACGGGAGCGGATCAGAATAGCGAGGAAGCCAAGATCTACAAATACGAAGGAGTGCTTGCGGCCAGAGTTCTTCAGAACCAGGACTAGTCCCATTAGAAAGTGGATTTAGTCCACTTCTAACGGGATCAATGAGCTAGTGCTATACAGAGAATCCTTCTGGCTCCTCTCTCACGGAGTGCGCGACGGGCGTCACGGAAAGTGGCGCCCGTCGTCGTAACGTCATCGAAGAGGACGACATTGCGTCCTCTGACAGACTGGTCCGAACTCATGGAATTCTCGACGTTACGGAGCCTTTCTTTTTTGTTTGTTGTCAGAGTCTGGCTCTCGGTGTGCCGCACTTTCGTTAAAACATTGGGAGAGTATTCAAATATTTTCCCTGCCTGCGCAGGCGGGTCAGTATCCAGCCTTATAAGTTCTTCACAGAGAACTTCCGTCTGGTTCCAGCCCCTTTCGAGCCTGCGCGCCGGGGACATGGGCATAGGTATGAGGAGGGGGTTTATGAAATTTTCGAAGAGTGCCCGCTCGGCGACTTCGGTCCTCAATACGTCATAGACGACTGATGCCAGGGTCTCGGCAATTTTCCGGTTCTTCCTATACTTGAGTTCCCAAATAAGGTCGCGTACGCGCTCATCGTAATAGGCGAAGATGGCGATGGTCTCATCCCCGAGATCCGGGGCCTGCGGGAGTCTGGCCAGAAGTTCGTAGGGTGAAAGCTCTTCGAGCGCGTAAACTTCTCCGGACTTCGGATAAAGAAAATCTACAAAACCGCTTAAAACAGCTTTGAGCATTGTGATACAATCTAATTATATGGCACTCCCTGGTTTCCTCGGCGGAATCTTCGGCGGCAAGAAGGATTCGCCCTCGGTTATTGGTATCGATATAGGCTCATCGGCCATCAAGGTCGTGCAGATCCGGAAGAAGAACGGCCAGGCCGTGCTCGAGACTTACGGCGAGCTCGCTCTTGGCCCCTACGGCGGCGCTTCGATAGGTCAGGCGGTTCAGCTCCCAACGGATAAGATAGCTTCCGCTCTGGCCGACTTGATGAAAGAGAAGGAGGTGAACGTTACCACCAAGCTCGCCGGCATCGCCATACCATTTGCCTCCTCCCTGATGTCGGTCATAGAGATGCCGGATGTCGGTCCTAAGCAGCTCGAGACCATGGTGCCTCTCGAAGCCCGCAAATACATACCGGTACCGATAAACGAAGTGATGCTCGACTGGTCGGCCATACCCAAGCCCGAAGTAGACGATACCGTTTTCCCGACTGAACCGGCCGGAGCGCAGAAGAAGATTGATGTTCTGGTCGTGGCCATACACAACGACACCATCGGCCGTTATCAGGACATTGCTCTCAAGTCTGGCGTGGAAGCCGGCTTCTTCGAAATTGAAATTTTCTCCACTATGCGCTCGGTGCTCGAAGAAGGGCTCGCGCCGGTAATGATTATGGACATGGGCGCGGCATCAACCAAGCTCTACATCGTAGAGCGGGGAGTGGTCAGGGCTTCGCATACGGTCAACCGCGGGGCGCAGGACATCACGAGCGCTATTTCCAAATCTCTCGGTCTCCCGGTGGAGCGCGCCGAGGTCATGAAGCGGGAGATGGGACTCTCGGGAGGCGACAAGAGCGTGGCCGACGTTATCAATCTTGTCCTCGAGTATATCTTTGCCGAAGCTAACCGCACTATCCTCGGGTTTGAAAAGAAGTACAACAAGAGCGTTTCCAAGGTAGTGCTCGTGGGCGGAGGCGCCTCGCTCAAAGGCCTACAGGAACTCGCCAAAGCCGCTTTCAAAACGGAAGCGGTAGCCGGTAACCCCTTCGGCAAGCTCGCCACTCCGGCCTTTATCGAAAATATTTTGCGCCAGACGGGACCCGAGTTCGCTGTCGCTATCGGTACAGCGCTGAGAAAACTCCAGGACGAGGGATAGTGTGTATAACTAAGACATTTTTGGGCTAAAACTCTAGTATAATTTAGCCAGATGGAACCGAAATTCCAATCATCATTCATTCCCAAGGGTCCCTTGGCTACCGCAGGTATCGTAAGTCGGATATCCCGCGAGAGCAGCAGGAGCATATTGGGCACTTTGGCCGTCTTTATATTCACTTTCGCCGTACTGCTCTCGCTCGGCGTCTTCGGCTACGAGCTGTATCTCAACCAGAACATCAAGAAGATGGGCGTCGATCTCAACTCCGCTCACGCCACTCTCGAGCCGGAGACCATTACCAAGATCAGCCGCTTGGACTCGCGCATTGTCTCGACAGGCAAGCTCCTGGATAGACACATTGTCCTCTCGCCGCTCTTCACATACCTCGAAAATTCCACGTTGAAGACAGTGCGCTTCAACGAATTTCAATATAAAGCCACCGATAAGGGACTCGAGCTAAGCATGCGCGGGCAGGCCAGGGGTTACGCGGCGGTGGCTCTCCAGTCTGAGATTTTCAATAAGAGTCCGTATTTCAAGCAGCCGATCTTCGCCGATCTGGATCTCGACGACAAAGGCAACGTTACCTTCTCTTTCAAAGCTTATGTCGATCCGACGCTCGTCTCGTACAAAGAAGAGGTGGATAACCTGCCGACGGTGACGGCTCCGAATGCTCCGCTCAGTGCGGTGACTATCTTGCCGACAGCCACATCATCGAGCACGGCCAAGAGCGCTACGACTACCGCCCCCAAACCATAATATGAAAAACTCCACCGCATTCATCCTGCTTCTTGTCTCTGTAGGACTCTTCTACACTTTCATTTCGCCGCATTACGAAAAGGTCGATGTCCTGAAGAAGCAATCCGACCAGTATAAAAACATTCTGGGCAATGTCGCCGAGCTGACCAAGATCCGCCAGGACCTGGACGTAAAGTATCAGAACACTCCGGCTACCGAAATCGCCCGTCTCGAGAAGATCGTGCCCGACAATGTCGATACCGTTAACCTGGCCATGAACTTCGATGCCATCGCGGCCCGCTACGGTATCAGTATCAAGAGCATCCGTACCGTAGACAACAAGGACGATGCCGGTACCTCCATAATGCAGTCGGGACAGCAGAAGTCTTACGACACGGTGACCGTATCCTTCTCCTTCATCACCACTTACCAGAACTTCCGCAAGTTCATGCAGGACGTCGAGCAGAGCCTGCGCATCATTGATGTGAAGTCTCTGGCCTTCAAAACTTCGGAATCGGGCATTTACGAATTCCAGATAACCATAGAAACCTATTGGCTCAAGTAACATGATCACCTTCCTGAAAAACAACATGGCTCTGATAGTGGTGGCGATACTCTTCATCATAGGCATTTACGTTTACTCGAGCTTCAGAAGCCCGGCGAGTGTCTCGACCACCCGCGATATCTCGGCGCAGGCTGTGGGTTCGGATGTCCTTAACTTATACTCAAGCATCCAGTCGGTCTCTCTCAATCAATCTCTCTTCTCCTCGCCTTTGTATAAGCGGCTGGTGGACTTCTCGACGCCCATACCGAACCAGCTTCCCGGCAGGAATAATCCATTCGACAGCATAGGTCGCGATTAAATGAGCATCATAGATTTATTGAAGGAAAAAAAGGTCATCAAGGCGGATGACGCCGCTGCCATCGAGGCCGAAGCCAAAAGCTCTGGCCTTTCTCTCGAGCAAGTTCTGGTAATGCGTGGCGTTCCGCCCGAACGCATCCTCGAGGCCAAGGGTGAAGAGCTCGACATACCCACGAGGAGCCTCCGCAATGTCGATTTCTTCGGCAAGATTCTCGAATACATACCGGAGGAATCAGCCGAGCATTACAAAGTCGTGCCGATCGGGGTTAAAGACGGCGTGCTCGAGGTAGGTGCGGTAGATCCGGATGATATTGAGGCGCGCGACGCCCTGAACTTTATCTCCTCGAGGATTGGCATGCCCTACAAGCTCTTCCTTATTACCGAGGACGATTTCGACAAGGTCCTGGCACAGTACAAGGGCCTCTCCGGCGAGGTCACGCAGGCTCTCTCCGAGCTCGACACCGAACTTGCCCAGAAAGAGGAGATAAGAAAAGATAAAGAAAAAGTAGAAACCGACAAGGGCGAGGCCAAAATCGTCGAGGACGCTCCGGTGACGAAGATTGTGGCCACCATTCTTTCCTACGCCACCGACGGTAATGCTTCGGACATTCACATTGAGCCCCAGCATGACAATATCCGGGTGCGTTTCCGTGTTGACGGAGTCCTCAATACTTCGCTCACCCTGCCGATCAAAGTCCATTCCGCGGTAGTGGCGCGCATCAAGATCCTCTGCAACATGCGCCTGGACGAAAAACGCAAACCCCAGGACGGACGCTTCAGCGCCAAGATGGAAGGAAGGAAGATAGACTTCCGCGTTTCGACCTTCCCTACGTATTACGGAGAGAAGGTGGTGATGAGGATCCTCGACCAGGAGAGGGGCGTACGCAGGCTGGATCAGCTCGGCATATCTAAGGCGAATCTCGCTCTCATAAAGAATGCTATCACGCGGCCTTACGGCCTTATCCTCATATCCGGCCCGACCGGAAGCGGCAAATCCACCACTCTCTACTCGATGCTCAACGAAGTCGACAAGGACCACATGAACGTCCTCTCGCTCGAAGATCCGGTAGAGTACAACATGGATGGTGTCAGCCAGTCTCAGGTACAGCCCGAGATCGATTACACCTTTGCCAACGGCCTCCGCACCACTTTGCGCCAGGATCCGGACATCATTATGGTCGGCGAAATCCGCGACAAGGAAACAGCTGCGCTCGCTATCCAGGCCGCTCTGACAGGCCACCTAGTGCTCTCGACCATCCACACCAATAACGCTCTGGGCGTCATACCGCGCCTCATAGATATGGGTGTCGATCCGTATCTCATAGCCCCGACCCTCATCCTTGCCATGGCTCAGCGCCTGGTAAAGACCTTGTGTAAGGACGGCGGCAAACCTGTACCAATCGAAGGCAGTCTGAAGCTCCTCATAGAAAAGCAATTCTCAGATCTTCCGGTCGATGTCAGGAAATCCGTACCTATAGGCAAAGAAGTATACGAGGCGGTGCCGACCAAGGACTGCGTAACAGGTATATCCGGTCGTGAGGCCGTCATGGAAGTTCTTTATATGGATAAGGATATAGAGCAGGTGATCTTGAAAAGCCCTACGGAGGCCGAACTCTTCAAGATTGCCAGGGAAAAGGGCATGCTCACCATGAAGGAAGATGCCATCATAAAGGCCATGAACCGCGTCATTCCATTCGAAGAAGTAAATACGCTATAATACAAATATGAACAAGCCTTACTCGGTACTCCTGGTAGACGACGATAAGTTCCTCCTCGGTATGTATCAGAAGAAGTTTGAGAAATACGGAGTAAACGCCGACATGTGCGTCGGTCCGGAAGAAGCTCTCTCCAAACTGCGCGCCGGAGGTAAGTACGATATCCTCGTTCTCGACATAATAATGCCGGGCATGGACGGTCTCGAGCTTCTAAAGGCGATCAGGCAGGAAAAACTTTCGGAAAAATCCCTGGTAGTAATGCTTACCAACGAAAGCGCATCATCGAAAATCGAGGAGGCCAAAAATCTGGGCGTGGCCGGCTATATAGTCAAAGCAACATCCATACCATCTGAAGTGGTCGAAGAAATTATAAAAATCGCCGATAGGGACATCAAGTAACATGGGAACAGCGGAAACTCTTCTCGGCGAGCTCGTGGGCATCGTAACCAAGGAGAATGCCTCGGACCTCCATCTCTCCGAAGGCAGAAAGCCGGCCATAAGAGCTTCCGGCTTCCTCATACCTCTGGAGAAGTTTGCCCCGCTCACTAAGGAAAATCTGACCGAGCTTGAGAATATCTTTCTCACTCCGGCGAACCAGAAAGAGTTTGCCGAGAAAAACGAGGCAAACTTCGCTTATATGCATGAAAGCGGTGCCCGCTTCCGAGGAAATATTTTTGAAACCGTCGGCAGGAAGTCGGTGGCACTCCGCCTGGTGCCGACCAAGGTCAAGAGTTTCGAAGAACTGAATCTCCCAAAGATTCTGAACAGTTTTGCCGGCAAGCAGCAGGGATTCTTCCTGGTCGTTGGTCCGGCCGGACAGGGAAAGTCGACCACTCTGGCCAGTATGATAGAGACAATAAACCAGGACAGACTCGAGCACATAGTTACCATCGAGGACCCGATCGAGTTCCTCTTCACTCCGGCCAAGTCGATTATCGACCAGCGCGAGGTCAAAAATGATACTCCGGATTTCCACACCGCTCTCTGGGGAGTTTTTCGGCAGGATGCCGACGTCATAATGGTCGGAGAGATGCGCGAGCCTGATACTATTGCTACGGCCGTCACCGCTGCCGAAACAGGCCACTTGGTGCTCTCGACTCTGCATACCAATACGGCTGCCCAGACCGTCGACCGCATCATCGACTCCTTCGGGGCCGACCAGCAGGAGCAGATCCGCTTCCAGCTCTCCGGGTCACTCATAGGTATCTTCTCTCAGCGGCTTCTGCCTCGGGTCAAGGGCGGGCTCATACCGGCTTACGAACTTCTGATAAACAACAATGCCGTGGCCAATCTCATACGTGAGAAGCGCACTCACGAAATCAACGCCGTCATAGAGACTTCGAGCGAAGAGGGAATGATCGACTTCAACCGTTCACTCTCCGACTTGGTGCGCCGCGGGGAAATAACACCGGAGAACGCTTTCCAGTACTCTACAAATCCCCGTGCCCTGGAGAGGATGATATAATTCAACCAAATGCTCTACAACTATAAGGCATTGGAGCAGGGCGGAGCGCAGAAGTCCGGTTCCATCGAGGCTGTATCGCTTGAAGTGGCTATCGACAGCCTGCAGAAGCGCGGCTTGATCATCGCCGCCATCGATCCGGCCGAAAAGGAAACATGGCTCTCCAAGCTTTCCTTGGGAGAAAAGGTTACGACGAAGGATGTGGTCATACTCTCGAGGCAGATGGCAACGCTTTTCAACGCTTCGGTCTCCGCACTGAAGATCTTCTCGCTCCTTGCATCCGAAGCCGAGAACCAGCATCTCAGGCGTTCTCTTATCGAGATCACCGATGATCTGCAGGCCGGAAGCTCTATCTCCAAGGCGCTCGGCAAACATCCGGAAATTTTTTCCGACTTCTACGTGAATATGGTAAAGAGCGGAGAGGAGACGGGAAAGCTCAATGAGACGTTCGAGTATCTAGCCGACCACCTCGACCGCAATTACGAAGTGGTTTCGAAGGCAAAGAACGCCCTCATCTATCCGGCTTTCGTCATTGCTGTCTTCATAGCGGTAATGATTCTCATGTTTACTGTCATCATTCCGAAGATATCGGTTATCCTGCTCGACTCCGGGCAGCCTGTTCCGTTCTACACGGCAGTCGTATTCGCTTTCTCAAACTTCATACTTTCTTACGGCATTCTAATACTGGCGGCACTTCTGGTGTTCGGCTTCTTCTTTTTCCGTTTTCTTCGCACCGAGGAGGGCAGTCATACTTTTGCCAGATTCAAGCTCTCTGTCCCTTATCTCGGTACTCTGTACAAGAAACTCTATCTTTCCGTTATCACCGATAATCTCTCGACCATGATCATCTCGGGCATACCGATGGTGCGTTCTCTCGAAGTAACTGCCAATGTGGTGGGCAACGATGTATATAGGAACATGCTCGAGGATAGCGTCGCGGCAGTCAAGGGAGGAAGTTCTCTGTCGCAGAGTCTATCTCAGTATGAAGAAATGCCGGCCATGCTCATACAAATGGTTAAGGTCGGGGAGGAGACCGGTGAGCTTGGCAGCATACTGAAGACCATGGCCCGTTTCTACCAAAGAGAGGTGGTCAATGCGGTTGATACCCTAGTCGGCCTTATAGAGCCGGTCATGATTGTAGCCCTGGGCCTTGGCGTAGGCACGCTTTTAGCCTCGGTGCTTATCCCCATATATAACATTGCCAACTCTGCCGGAGCCTGACAGCAGAGGTATAATGGGAAGGTAAATAAAATTAACGATAAATATGCTTAAAAGGATAAATTTTAAAGGTTGGAAGATGGGTCCCGGGGGAACCAAAAGAGGCTTCACCCTCATCGAGCTCCTGGTGGTCATCGCCATCATCGGAATTCTTTCGTCTGTGGTGCTTGCCTCGCTAAACTCGGCCCGCAACAAGGGCAATGATGCCAAGGTCAAGGCTCAGCTCGCAGGACTCCGCGCAGCGGCCGAAGTTTACTACGACAATAACGGTGGATATACCGCCTCCACCATGGCTTCAGCGGCCTTGCCATGTACCGGCGCTATGTTTACCGATGCGGCTTCGGGTATGAACCAGTACACCGGTACTGCTACGGCCTGGCCGACGGGTACAACTCTGAGCTGCCAGTCAACCGCTTCCGCTTATGCAGTATCAGCTTCTCTCACCACCGCTGGACAATTCTGGTGCGTAGACTCGACGGGCGTTTCCAAGCAGAATGCCGCAGCACAGGCTCAAAGCGACGTTACCTGCAACTAACCTCAGCTTAAGCTGATATAATAAAAACAATGCTTCCGGCATTGTTTTTATTTTTACCCTTGTTTGTACTGGGAGCTATAGTCGGCAGCTTCCTCAATGTTGTGGGCTTGCGTTACCGCTCCGGGCTCTCCCTAGGCGGACGCTCATCGTGCGCCTCCTGCGCGTCCGAACTCCGCTGGTGGGAACTCCTGCCTGTGGCAAGCTTCTTTTTCCTTAGAGGCAGATGTAGCAGGTGCAAGACGCCCATATCTCTCCAGTACGTATCCGTAGAAATCTTCACCGGTCTCGTCTTCGCGACTCTCAGCTATCTGTATTGGCCGATCTTTGCTCTATACATCGTCATTGTCATCTACGATTTCAGGCACAAAATCATTCCGGACCAGCTTGTGTACGGAGCTATTTTCCTCTCTTTATTATTCAGGTTTTACACGGGAGGCGGTACTATAGACTGGCTCTCAGGGCCGGTACTCTTCGCACTCTTCGGTCTCGGCTGGCTTCTGTCACGGGGTAGGGCACTCGGCTTCGGAGATGCAAAACTCGCTCTGTCCGTCGGCCTGCTTCTGGGCGGAGCTTACGGGCTCTCGGCCATTGTTCTCTCCTTCTGGATAGGTACGGCGGTGACGCTCCCGCTGATGCTCTTCGGTAAGATTTTTTCCGCAAAAAGAATTACAATTAAGAGCGAGATACCTTTTGCGCCGTTCATGGTGGCGGGTGCCTGGGTAAGTCTCGTTTTCCATCTCGATATACTCCATGTCCTTTCATTCTTCCAGTAAGGGATTTACTCTTCTCGAGCTTATGATCACGGTGGGCGTGATGCTTGCTCTGACTTCCATAATCGGCTTCAATCAGTCTCGCTATACATCGGGAGCGGCCCTGAAGAACCTGGCCAACAACCTCGGGTTGTCGCTCCGCCAGGCTCAGGTCTACGGCATTTCAGTCAAAGAGTATTCTCCGGGGGCCGCAGGCGGGTTCAGCGCAGGTTACGGGGTTGAGTTCGATATCTCTTCCGGAGGAGACAACACCTCATATATTTTCTTTGCCGACCGCTCGCCATTGAACGGCCGTTATGACGGTAACTTCACCTGTCCGATAGGCGGGGCGTCAGAATGTCTGGATAAGATCACCATGTCCGGTGGTAATACCGTGAGCAAACTCTGCACAATCGTCGATGCTTCCGGCACGGAAAGCTGTAACGGCATTACTCGGCTCGATATCTCATTCGTCCGTCCGGCCATAGAGGCTAAGATTTCATACAACGGCGGTCCGGCGGACCCGTCGCTCAAAGGCGCGAGAGTGGAACTGACATCCATCGATGGCAAGAAGAATTCCGTAGTGGTTTACGTAACGGGTCAGATATCGGTACGATGAAAAATTTCCGAAAAGGATTTACTCTCATAGAGATGATGACGGCGGTAACGGTTTTCGCCATTGTCATGACCATATCCATGGGATCCATTCTTCAGGTATTCGATCTCAACAGGAAATCGGAATCTCTGAAGGCGGTCATGGACAACCTCAATCTATCCGTAGAGAGCATGACCCGCGAGATGCGCTTCGGCACCGTTTATGACTGCGGCCTGACCCCTCCGCTTCCGAGCAGGCAGAATTGCTCGAATGGCGGAAACTCGATAGCCTTCCTCGCAAATGATGGCAGGATCATAGTCTACAGGCAGTCCGGCACTTCCATCGAAAAATCTACGGACGCCGGACTGACTTACGTGCCGGTGACCGCGCCGGAGATCACTATCTCGGATATGAAATTCTACGTACTCGGTGCCAATGCCGGGGAGGGCCTGCAGCCGAAGATCGTGATCAAGATAAAGGGTTCCGCGGGCACCAAGGCGGCGGCCAGAACCGATTTCACCCTGCAGACCCTGGTCTCGCAGAGGCTTTTGGATAATTAGCTATGAAGATCAACACCAAAAAAGAAAAAGGCTTTACCCTGGTCGAATCCCTCATCGCCATATCCATTCTCGTTCTTGCGGTGACGGGAGCATTTGCCGCGGCGCAGAACGGCATCTCCTCGGCAATCTTTTCCAAAGACCAGATAGTAGCCTTCTATCTTGCTCAGGAAGGAGTCGAGATTGTAAGAAACAGGAGGGATCAAAACGGTCTGACCGGGGCGAACTGGCTAAGCGGCATTGCCAATGCCGGCGATCCCTGCAACAACGGCAAGAAGTGCAAAGTCGATTCCCTGGATCAGGTCAACACAATCTCTACCTGCCCCCAGGGTCAGCCCTCATGTCCGGTGCTGAAGCAGGACCCGGTCAATGGCTTCTTCGGTTACGATTCTTCCTGGCCCGATACGACTTTCAAGCGGGAGGTGGAAATCACTTCAATTAATGCAAACGAAGTCTCCATAACCGTGACCGTGACGTGGTCAAAGGGGCTCGTCAACCGCTCATTCCGTGCCCGGGAAAATATCTTCAACTGGCAATGAAAAACCAAAGAAAAAATCAGCGAGGATTCACATTGCTTATCGCTATCGTCATTACGGCCACTCTGCTCCTGGTCTCGACCGGCATAGTATCTGTAGCGGTCAAAGAAGCCATCCTGGCTTCGGCCGGCAGAGAGTCACAGTTCGCCTTCTACGCAGCGGATACCGGCATCGAGTGCGCTATCTACTGGGATGTCAAAAACCCTTCCGGACTAAGCGCCTTTTCAACCACGACTACGTCGACCATCAACTGCAATTCCGACTCTGTCAATACGCAGGGAGGTAAAACCAACCCGACACCGAACCAGGTCGGCGGAGCCTCGGGAATCTCTGTCTTTTCGCTGACATTCCTGCCTGACCCTTACTGCGCTACGGTGACAGTTACCAAGACTCCTGACCTTCGTACCACCATAGAATCTTTGGGCTATAATACCTGCGCACCGGGCAATGCCCGCAGGGTTGAGCGAGCAGTCCGCGTGAGATACTAAAATATGGCCGAAATTCCAAAGGAGGTACGCGAACGGGTAGACAAGCTCCGTGAGGCGATAGAGCAGTTTAGATATGACTTTCACGTACTGAATAGGGAGAGTATTTCTCCAGAAGCTCTAGACTCGCTGAAGGACGAGCTGGTAAAAATCGAGGAAAAGTATCCCGAACTCATAACACCAGACTCTCCGAGCCAGAGAGTGGCGGGGAAGGTCCTGCCCGGATTCAAGAAAATTACTCACAAAGTCCAGCAATGGTCTTTCAACGATGCCTTCACCGAAGAGGATGTCAGGGAGTTCGATGCTCGAGTCAGGAGATTTTACAAATCCGAAACCGGAGAAGACATAGAGCCGCAGTATTCTACCGAGCTTAAAATAGACGGCTCGCACCTCGTGCTTGAGTACGAAAGTGGTTTGCTCAAAACGGGAGCCACTCGCGGTACCGGTGTGGTGGGAGAAGATGTTACAGAGAATGTGAAGACCATAGAGTCCGTGCCGCTCAGGCTCTCGAAGCCGGTCAATATCATAGTCGAGGGCGAGGTCTATATGCCGAAGAAGGAGTTCGAGAGGGTAAAACGAGAGCAAAGAGCTAGGGGTGAGAAGGAGTTTGCCAATGAGCGTAATATTGTGGCTGGTACATTGCGCCAGCTCGATTCCAGGCTCGTGGCCGCCCGCGGACTCTCAACATTTATATATGACCTTTCGGCCTCGGACGGCTTTGTACCAAAAACCCAGGACGAAGAGCTCGGGTATCTCTGGGAACTCGGGTTTCGCGTCAATCCTCATCATAGACTCTCAAAAAATATCGATGAAGCCATCGAATACTGGAAGGAATGGGAGAAGAAGAAAGACAAAGAGGATTATCTCATAGACGGAGTGGTACTTAAGTTAAACGATCGCAGAGCTCAGGAAGTATTGGGCTATACCGGCAAGGCTCCGAGGTGGGCTATAGCCTTCAAATTCGAAGCTGAGCAGGTCACTACAGTGGTTGAGGATATTACTCTCCAGATTGGCAGGACCGGAATACTCACTCCTGTTGCCAACCTGAGACCGGTCAAAGTCGCCGGCTCAACCGTCTCACGCGCGACTTTGCACAACGAGGATGAAATCAATCGCCTGGATGTGAGAGTCGGAGACACAGTTATAATCCAAAAAGCCGGAGACGTCATACCGGATGTGGTAAGAGTGGTAAAGGAGCTGAGGCCCAAAAACAGCAGGCCATTCAAATTCCCAACCCACTTTCCGCTCTGCGGTGGAGACGGGCGGATTGAGCGTATTCCCGGCCAAGCGGCACATCGATGCGTGGCTAAAAATTCTTTTTCCCAGCAGAGACGCAAGCTCGCGCACTTTACTAGCAAGCACTGCTTCGACATTGCCGGCTTCGGGCAAAAGACGGTGGATCAGCTTCTGGAGGCGGGAATCATCTCTACCTACGATGACATTTTTAAATTGAAGTATGGCGACCTCGAGAGCCTGCCCCGCTGGGCAGACATTTCCATAAAAAAGTTGCTTGAGGGCGTGGAGAAGGCTCGCAAAATCACGCTCGAGCGCTTCATAGCCTCACTCTCAATTCCTCAAGTAGGAGAAGAGACTGCGCGCGATCTGGCAAGATATTTTAAAACCGCAGGGAAATTCGAAGGAGCTACTGAAGAAGAACTGACGAGAATCGAAGGTGTGGGTCCGGTGGTGGCAAAGGCAGTCGTCGAGTGGTTTAAAGACAAGGAGAATAAGAAAATCTTTGAAAATCTTTTGGGGGAAATAAAAATAGAAAAAGTAAAAGCTGAACCGAAGGGCAAATTGACCGGCAAGACTTTCGTACTGACCGGCACTCTACCAACACTCTCACGCGATGAGGCTGGCGACAAAGTCCGTGCCGCTGGCGGGAAAGTTGCAAGCTCCGTCTCAAAAAACACCGATTATGTATTAGCCGGAGAATCTGCTGGCGAAAAGCTCGATAAGGCCAATGAATTAAGTGTAAGGGTCATAGGAGAAGAGGAATTCTTAAATATGCTAGGATAGCCCTATGAATAAGGAGGAAGTCTTGAAATTGGCGAAATTGGCTAGGATCGAGATCTCGAGTGAGGAGGCAGAGAGCCTCGCGCACGAGTTCGAAGCGATTTTAAAGTATGTGGGAGAAATAAAAGGGGCCAGGTTGAAGGGGACAGGTGGCAAAGAAAAGCCCTTGCTCCGCAATGTTATGCGCGAGGATGTTAATCCGCACGAGTCAGGCATATATACAGAAGCGCTTTTGAACGCTGCTCCGAAGAGGAAAGGGCAATATGTATCGGTCAAGAAAATTCTCTAATGATCGACTTACAAAAACTAACAATAGTCAGTGCGCGCGAGGCTCTAAAAAAAGGCGACTTCACTGCGCGCGAGCTTACTCAAGCCTGTCTTGATGCAATTAAGCACAAAGACCCAGAAGTTCACGCATTTCTCGAAGTGTTTGATGATTGCTTAGAACAAGCAGAGAAGGCCAATATTAATCTGCCCTTAGGTGGTATTCCTATCGCGCTTAAGGATAATATGCTTGTCAAAGGCAAGATCGCGAGCGCCGGCAGCAAAATCCTTGAAAATTATCGGGCTACCTATGACTCTACTGTAGTCAAAAAGTTAAAAGAAGCCGGCGCGGTGATCATCGGCCGCACTAATTGCGACGAATTTGCCATGGGTTCTTCCACGGAAAATTCGGCCTATGGTCCGACCAAAAATCCTATTGATCCGGAGAGAGTACCCGGAGGATCTTCAGGCGGGTCGGCTGCTGCTGTAGCAGCCGGGATGGTCTTGGCCGCTTTCGGATCGGATACTGGCGGCTCGATACGTCAGCCGGCCGCTTTCACCGGTATCGTCGGTATGAAGCCTACATATGGAAGAGTCTCTCGCAGCGGTTTGATTGCTATGGCGAGTTCGCTCGACCAGATCGGGCCGTTTGCCAAGACTGTCGAGGACGCCGAGATGTTGTACGAGGTTGTGAAAGGCCAGGATCCGCTTGATTCGACGACATTAAGCGATTCTTCTCTCGCTAATTCTTCGGATGTTTCCTTCGGAAAGCATGGCCAGAATTTGCTCGGTAAGAATGGCTTTACGATAGGAGTACCACGCGACTTCTTCGAAGGTCAGCTCGACAAAGATGTAGCGGAAAATTTCGAAGAAGCGGTGAAAAAATTCGAATCTCTCGGCTATAAGATAAAAAATATTAGCCTCCCGCTCCTCAAGTACTCGCTTGCCGTGTATTACATACTGATGCCGGCTGAAGTCTCATCGAATCTCGCCCGTTTCGACGGGGTGAAGTACGGCCTTCATGTGGACGGAGAGAATTCCATTGACGACTATTTCAAAACTCGAGGTGCCGGTTTCGGCAGGGAAGCACGTCGAAGAATTATTTTAGGCACGTACGTACTCTCCTCCGGTTATTATGACGCATACTACGGTCAGGCCGTAAACATGAAGCGGGCTATTACCGAAGAACTCAGGGACGCCTTCAAGGAAGTAGACCTGATACTGACACCTTCCACACCTACTCCAGCCTTCAAGTTCGGCGAAAAGTCGGATCCGCTCTCTATGTATCTGGCGGATATCTTCACAGTGCCCGGGAACATATCGGGATGCCCATCTGCGTCCGTGCCATCCGGCTTCTCGGGCTTGCCTGCGCAGGCTGGTAATCTACCCCTCGGATTGCTTCTGACTGCAGATCTTGGGAACGAAGCTGCGATTTTCGAAGCTGGTAAGGATTTTCAGAAATAAAACCGAGGTAGAATATATCCATGCCCCCTAAGAAGGAAGAGAAGAAGGTTGATCATTTCGTCGAGTTCGGGTTTGTCGGCCTGATAATACTCTTCCTCTGGATGCTCTGGTCTGTCATACTCGATTATCTGCTGAAGTCGAGATTCGGATCATATGCATCAATATGGCAGGTCATCAAGGCCTGGCTTGCTCAGTATGTGTGGCCGATAGTAGTGGTTCTCTGTGTTATCGTTACCGTCCTCTCTATTGTCGCCCTAGTCATGAATTACAGGAAGCTCAAAAAGCTGAACGAAGAGGAAAGTAAAATTTATGGATCTGAAAAAAGAGGAAAGGATGCCGAAGAGCCTGCCAATGCCAAAAACGAAAGATGGGAGCATGTCATAGAGCACATCAATAGTCCAAGCGCCGGCGATTGGCGGCTGGCCATTATAGAGGCCGATGTCATGCTGGACGAACTCCTAAGGGCACAGGGTTATCATGGTGATTCGCTGGGTGAGATGCTTAAGGGCGTGGAGAAATCAGATTTTCTCACTCTCGATGCCGCCTGGGAAGCACATAAGATAAGGAATCAGATTGCCCATTCCGGCTCGGATTATCTTCTCAACGAGCGCGATGCCAAGCATGTTATTTCCCTGTACGAATCTGTTTTCAGAGAATTTAAGATAATTTGACCTGAGATGAGAGAATTTCTTATCTTTGGTCTGAAGCAGGCAAGGGCCTGCGTCTTTGCCGGTTCATTTTTCGCCCTCCTTTTCCTTTCGAACCACCTGCCTTTATTGGGATTGTATCGGTATGATTTTCTGTTTATATCGGCGATCCTCATCCAGGCTATTTTGTATTTCACGGGTCTCGAGACTAAGGATGAAGTCAAGACGATCTTCCTTTTCCATATAATAGGATTCACTCTTGAGGCGTTCAAGACGCATCCTCTCATCGGCTCATGGAGTTATCCTGAGCCGGGATTATTTAAGATTTTCAATGTCCCTCTATACAGCGGATTCATGTACGCGGCGGTGGGAAGTTATATAGCACAAGCCTGGCGTATTCTTAAGCTTGAGCTCAAGGAACCGCCAAGTTATGTCTGGAGTGTTGTACTCTGTATGCTGATCTATCTCAATTTCTTTACCAATCATTTTGTTCCGGACCTGCGCTTGCTCCTAATTCCGGCAGTCTTCCTGTTTTTTTTTTTTTTTTTTTTAAATTCGCGTAATAGTTAAACAGCTTTCTTGAGAATGTCTTTTTTGTAGTGCTTGAGATACGCAACGATTACGAAGGAGAGGATGACGAGGAGAAACCAGGAAGTGATTTTGTTGGTGCTGACAACTTCCCACGCAT
>JAIFWN010000011.1 GCA_019658995.1 Candidatus Parcubacteria bacterium | reverse complement strand
TTGTAAGGTGGTATCGCTCCAGATCGTGGTAGTGGCCGTGCTCGGGGCGCTATTTCCGATAATTGGCATGACGTCTTCGGTGAGCCGGTCTTCCCATTGAAGCATGCCCGGATAAGCGTTGACGAATGAGTCTACCCTTATAAGCATGAAGGTGTGGGGGGGATCAGAGCCGATTACTCCGAGCATGAATATTGGGTTCAGAGCTCGTACCAAAGCGCTTGGCGCATGACTGCCGAGCCTGGTCAGAAACTCGGAAGTGGTAAGGAGTTCGGCCGCCGCTCCGGTATTTCTATAAAGCTCGATCTGTTCCACTGCGGAGGCGCTCCGGTCTTTTTCCTTCTCTTTATTTATTTTTTCAATCAGCGTCTGGCGTGAGAGTGTCGAGGCGTCTATCTTTGAGAGAGAGCTCGCGGCGATAAGCTGGTTAATCGGAGTCGAGGTTTGCGGAGGGGCTGTCTTTTCCTGGTATGTTTTATATGCGTACCAGATACCGAAGGCTCCCAGTGCAACCAGGACCAGGGTTAAAACGGCGTAGAGCAAAGCGTGACTCTCGCTATCGACGGCGGGGTTTTGCATAAAGCCTGCGGCTTTCCTCCTGGCCTCTTCAGCCTGCTGTATGGAAACGACCGATTCGCCCTGATTTTTTATGGCTTCGGCAACGTCACCCTCGTATGTTCGGATTTGTTTGAGATGAGACTCTTCAGGCTTGGGAGATTCCTCGGGCGGCATTCAACTATTCTACCCTACTCTTAGGCTTCCTCGCGTACCGGAGGAGCGCGCCGCTGGACGCGCCGGTCTTCGAAGCCCATAAGGTACTTCTTGGGATTCAAGTCGAGATCAAGGAAGTCGTCGGCCGCTTCTATAAGCTTCGATGAGGATGATTTGCCGAAAGAGACGACTTCAACCTGAGTGCCGTGAGTATTCTGGAGATATTCGACAAGCGAGACGAAGTCGCCGTCACCGGAGATGATGATAATGGTGTCGAGCTTTGGGGCGAGCTTGACCGCGTCTATGGCGAGGTCGATGTCCCAGTTGGCCTTCTTGGCACCGCCGGCAAAGATCTGCAGGGGCTTGGTGCGTGTCTCAATACCGACTTTGCCGAGCGCATCAAAGAAGGCCTTCTCATCGCCGCCTTCGGTGGTGGCTACGTAGGCTATGGCGCGTACTATAACGCGTCCGTCGAGGGCGTCCTTAATGATGGCGCCGAAGTTGGCCTTGGCGTGGTAGAGATTTTTGGCCGAGTGATAAATATTTTGCGTGTCGATGAAAATGCCTACACGCTGGGCTTTGTGCTTAATAACTGTCATTTATAGTTGGAACTAAACTTTTAAAACGTGATTGCGATTACTTCTTGAGGCCGAGTTTCTTTGTGAGAGCAGCGTATTGCTTAGGATGCTTCTTCTCCAAGTATTTCAAATGTGCCTGTCGGCTTGCGACGAGACCCAGGAGTCCGCGGCGGGAGTGGTTGTCCTTCTGATTTTTCTTCAAATGAGAAGCAAGCTCCTCGATGCGGGCCGTTAGTATTGAAATTTGCGCCTGAGGTGAGCCCGTATCCGTGTCGTGGATCCGGACTTCTTTCATAACGCGTGCCTTTTTTGTCTTCGAAATCACGTATATACAATAGCATACTAAGCCGAGCTTTGCAAGAGGGTGTATAATGTTGTGCGACACGAGTATGGCAACTACTGAAATTGAAAAGTTAAAGAGAGAATTCCTCGAGCACACGGAAATTGCACGGGGCAGGAGTTTGAAGACGGTGGAAAATTACGATCGCTATCTCACCCGCTTCTTAACATTTGCGAAGATCAAAAGTGCCAAGCAGATCAATGACAATTTAATTCGTGAATACCGCTTGTGGCTCAATCGTCAGCCAGCTACAGAAAAAGAAACATTAAAGAAAAGAACTCAGAATTACTACATGATCGCTCTTAGGGCGTTTCTCAAGTATCTGGGGAGTCGCGGAGTGGACTCCCTCTCCCCTGAGCGTATAGAGCTCGCCAAAGTCGCTGATAGGCACTTGGATTTGATTACTCTTCAAGAGCTCGAAAGGTTACTGAAAGCGCCAGACACTTCCACTCTCCAGGGACTTCGCGACAAGGCCATGCTCGAATTATTATTTTCTACAGGGCTTCGCGTTTCCGAACTTGCCGGACTCTCGCGTGATCTCGATATCGATGCCGAAGAATTTTCCGTACGCGGCAAGGGCGAGAAGGTCAGAGTGGTCTTCATCTCACCTGCCGCACGTGAAGCGGTTAAACTGTATATTAAAAAGAGAAACGATCTGGAGGACGCGATGTTTGTGAATATTGTGAAGGATCACACCAAAACTGCACCAACTCGGTTAACTCCGCGCTCTATCGAGCGAATAGTGAAACGGTATGCAATCAAAGCCGGCATTTCCAAAAAAGTTACTCCGCATGTTATTCGCCATTCATTTGCCACGGATCTGTTAAGTAATGGAGCGGATCTTAGGAGCGTGCAGATGCTCCTCGGCCACGCCAACATCGCCACTACGCAGATATATACCCATATAACGGACAAGGGTCTGCGCGAGACTCATAAGAAGTTTCACTCCCGGAGAAAATAGTATATATTGCCTGTAGAATCTGCCGGAGTACCCATGCAATGTCCGGAAGCCAGAAGGCTTGGGGATATCGCCCTCGATGATGTCGTTCCTACCGAAGAAGAGAAGCATCATATAAAGGACTGTGAGGAGTGTAAGAAACGGATCGAAAAAGTCAGGTTCTACGCTGCCGAAAATCTGTAAAGCCCCGCTACAAGCGGGGTATTTTCTTGAATTTGACAAAAGCGGGGCTTCGGGGGTATATTAAATGAGTAATAGTGCTGTGCGTGGGTCCCGCCTAGGCGGGACCGTTTCGTACAAAAATAGCAAAAACACATATGTTTGACCTCAAAGTCATCAACAGCGTCCTCGGCGAACTCGAAGAAGTCCGCGGTATTCCCCGTGCCAAGATCATCGAGGCCATTGAAGCCGCTCTTGCCACTGCTTATAAGAAGGAGTACGGCAAGAAAGGCCAGATCATCCGGGCTACCTTCGACATTAAGACCGGCCAGGTAGAATTTTTCCAGGTTAAGAATGTAGTAGATAACACGGCTGTCTACTTTGACGAAGAAGAGGAGCTTGCCGAAGGCGATGAGAGGGCTTTCTATAATCCCGAACAGCACATTCTCCTCGAGGATGCCAAACGCATCAAGCGCGACGCGGTAGTCGGAGACGAGCTCGTCTTTCCCATCGAGAGCAAAGGCGACTACGGCCGCATTGCCGCTCAGACCGCCAAGCAGGTCATTATGCAAAAGATCAGAGAAGCGGAAAAGGTTTCTGTCCTCGGAGAGTTCGGCGCGCGTGAAGGCGAGATTGTTTCCGGAACTGTACAGAGGATAGAACGCGGAAATATCTTCGTTGACATGGGCCGTGCTACCGGACTTCTTCCATACGAGGAGCAGATACCAGGCGAAAGATTTGCGCAGGGTGAGCGCGTGCGCGCTTATCTCTACAGAGTGGAAGAGTCTCCGAGAGGAGTCTTTCTCCGCCTTTCCCGCTCTCACCCGAAGTTTTTGGAAAAACTTTTCGAAGCCGAGGCGCCAGAACTCGCTAACGGTTCCGTAGTCATCAAAGCTGTTGCCCGCGAGGCCGGTTACAGAAGTAAGATTGCCGCACAGGCACTCGACACGCACATAGACCCTGTCGGTGCACTTGTTGGTCAGCGCGGTGTAAGGGTTTCCACTGTGATGAGTGAGCTTCGCGGTGAGAAGATCGATGTTATCGAGTGGCACGAAAATACCAAGAAGTTTATTGAGGAAGCTCTTTCGCCTGCCAAAATACTCGACATCGAAACTGACGAAGAGACTAAAACTGCCAAAGTCCATGTGTCCGAAGCGGAGCAGTCTCTGGCCATAGGCAAGGGCGGGCAGAATGTGCGCCTGGCCGCCAAGCTCACCGGGTGGAAGATCGATATCCAGTCCGCACGGGGTGAGGAGCTGGCAACAGCCGACGCGCCTGTTAATATAGAAGAGTAATGAATCTCTGGCACGAAATAGATCCGGGCATGAAGGATTCGATGAACGTCATCGTCGAGATCAACAAAGGCTCGAAAAATAAATATGAGATAGACAAAAAGACCGGCCTTATCGCTCTTGATCGAGTCTCTCATACCGCACAGGACTTCCCCTTTGACTACGGCTTCGTGCCGCAGTCACTCTGGCATGACGGTGATCCTCTCGACGTTATCCTTCTTACCACTCACCCGCTCTTTCCCGGAGTATTGGTAAAGTCGCGCCCTGTGGCCATCATGCACATGGTTGACTCGGGTGAAGGTGATGACAAGATAATCGCCGTGCCGGTTGACGACCCCCGCTTTGCTCATCTGAAAGACCTTCCCGACATCAATCCCCACACTCTCAGGGAAATGGAGCACTTCTACTCCACATACAAAAAGCTCCAGGGCAAAGAAGTCGAAATTAAAGGATTTGATGGCAAAAGTCAGGCCGAGGCCTCTTTCGAAGAGGGTTTGAGGCTCTATAGGGAGAAATATCCGAAGGACTAAGTCAATAAGAGTGCATGATATAATGGGTCGGTGCGGTTTCTGTGCGGTTATCGGTTAATCACACAAATGAAGAAATTAACTATCATTCCGGCCCTGTTTCTTGTCCTAGGTATGGTTACCCCGGCATTTGCCGAGGATGGAGACAGCAGACTGGATTCGATCAATGCCAAAAGAGTCGAGATTCAGAACACAATCAAGGCCAATCAGGAGAAATTAAGAGAGCAGAGAGGCATAGCCACTTCTACCAAGAAAGAACTCAAAGACCTCAAGCGTGACGTCAAGGAGGTGAGAGCGGATTTCAAAGGCAATATTGCCAAGCATCGCGCCGAAGTGGCGGATAAAGTATTTGCCGCTACGGTCGAGAGGCTTGAGAAGCTCGTAGAGAGGATTGAATCGCGAGTAAGCAAGCTTAAAGCCGGCGGGGTGGCGACTGTCGAGGCTGAAGGTTTCGTGAGCGCGGCAAAAGCAAACATCGCCGACGCCAAGGCTCACATAGCTGTCATGAACTCGGTAGACATTCCGACGTCTTCGACAGCCTCCACTACGGCCAGAGTCAACTTCGAAAAGGTTAAGACAGAAGCCAAAGCGGCTCGCGAAGCGCTCGTTTCCGCCAAACAGAATCTGATGAAGGCCGTCCAGTCTCTCCAGAAGTTCGAGAACGGAAAGAGAAAGACAGCTACATCTACAAACGAGGATAACGACTAATCAACATGCCACCAACCACTAACGAGAACTCAGCGGGTCCGGTCATAGCCACCGTCATCATCTTGGCAGTCATCATCCTGGGCGGTCTCTACTTCTGGGGCGAAAGGAGTAACAGAGAAGAGGGTCTCTATCAGGACTCGGCCGCAGACGCTTCGGATCAGTCCACGTCGGCCATAAAGAGCCAGTCGTCTTCCGATGATACCGATTCGATAGAAGCCGATATCAACAACACGAATGTCGATAGCTTGGATGCGGAACTGCAAGCTTCTTAGTTAGACAGGCAAGTTTGGATAAAAAGGCAGTCTCTGGTAGACTGCTTTTTTATGTCCAGCGAACCAAGAGAAAAACACAGTCACAAACACGTCGACAATCTGAAAGTTGAGAAATTACCTGACTCCCGCGCCGTCGTCACGGGCGAACTTACTCTGGAAATTCTCTCCGAGTCGCGCCAGAGTGCCCTGAAGGCCATTAACGGACGCATAAAGGTTCCGGGATTTCGTGCGGGCAATATCCCGGAGAATGTCCTGGTTAAACAGCTCGGAGAGATGCGGATACTCGAGGAAGTGGCGGAGGTAGCTCTGGCCCACGCATACGGCGAGATCATGAGAGAAGCGAAGCTCTCCCCCATCGGCCGCCCGGAAGTGTCAATAACCAAACTGGCTCCTGGTATACCTCTGGAATTTAAAATAGCGGTGACGCTTGAACCGGAGTTTATACTTCCGGATTACAAAAAGATTGCCAGGGAATCTGTTAAGACAGAGGAAACTTTAATCATAACCGATGCGGAGATAGATGCCGTGCTCGCAGAGATAATGAAGCAGGGCTGGAAACCGCCGACCAAAGAAGGTGAAGATATAAGAGAGACGGTCAAGAAGAACTTAATGGAAGAGAAGAAGTATCGTGCCAAAGAAAAGAGACGCATCACTATCATCGAAGCTCTGGTAAAGGCTGCCGAGATAAAAATCCCCCAGCTTCTTATTGACGCCGAACTAGATAAAATGGTCGCGCAATTCAAGGACGATGTCGTGCGCCACGGCATGAAGTGGGATGAGTATCTGAGTTCTATAAAGAAAACTGAAAGTGATATAAGGGCGGAATGGAAAGAGAAGGCTGAGAATCGCGCCAAGTCGGAACTGATTATAGATAAAATCGCGGGAGCCGAGAAACTGGAACCGAAAACTGAAGAGCTGGAACATGAAGCCAAGCACTTGCTCTCCCACCACCCCGACGCCGATCCCCTGCGCGTACGCATGTATGTTTATCAAATGCTTCGTACACAGAAGGTCTTGGAGTTTCTTGAAACATAGTAGCTTGATTTAACTCAGCAATTCAGGCATAGTCGGGCAAGACTCAGCCTTGGAGAGTGCTTCGTGGCTACTGCGGTGCATATTGCTCGATACTCGCCGCTCTGGATCAATATGACTCTCGAAGATCTCGTGGATGAGCGAAATCAGAAAGAGCTTGAGAGACAGATCGGGAAGGATGAATCCCTGCTCATGATCCACGAGGTGTGCAAGGGCTTCACAGAGAATGTGATCGGTACACCGAAGCGAAATATCGAAAAGGCCAGAGAATCAAACGATGTCTTGTATAAAGCCCTAACTGATCTCGGGAAGCTCAGTGTTATCTTTCCCCGCAACCGCTACTGTGCGGTGAGAGTAGTTATCGGTATTTATATTCTTTACCTCTGTGAATTCTACCGGAGCGAGCCAAATTGAGGCTCGCTTTTTTCATAACTTTCATATAATGTAGTGGTCTATGAGTTATCTGGTACCGACAGTCATTGAGAAGTCGCCTCTGGGCGAGCGTGCCTACGACATATACTCGCGCCTGCTTAAGGAGCGCATCATCTTCCTTACTGGCACTATTGATGACGATGTCGCAAATATTGTCATAGCCCAGCTTCTTTTCCTGCAGTCCGAGGACATCAAGAAGGATATCTCCATATATATAAACTCTCCGGGTGGCTCCGTGACGGCAGGACTCGCAATCATCGATACCATGAATCACATCAAGCCCAACATCTCCACAGTTTGTGTGGGTATGGCGGCTTCCATGGGAGCACACATCTTAGCCAATGGAGCTAAAGGAAAGCGCTTCGCTCTCCCTAACTCTGAGATCATGATTCATCAACCTCACGGCGGGTTTGAAGGCCAAACATCCGATCTCACAATTAAGGCCGAGTGGTATCTGAAGCTTAAGAAGAGACTTTCTAAAATGATGGCAGACGCTACCGGTCAGCCTCTATCGAAGATCGAGAAGGACGAAGACAGAGACTTCTTCATGAACTCCGATGAGGCCAAAAAATACGGCATCATAGACAAAATACTGTAGCTCTGGTATCCTCAAAAGTGTTCAATCGTTAAAGAATTTTCCGAAACTTTCCGCCTTACCGTAACGGCTGACGCAACCCCCAAATGTCACTCAAATTAGCTTTATTGCTGGCACTTCTTGCCGCAGCTCTTGGCACGGGTTTCGGCTATTTGCTGCGTCTTTTGGTAGCTTTGGGTAAGAAGAACTCGGTTGAACTGGAGATCCAGCAGATGGAGACTAAGGCCAAAGAGGAGGCTCAAAACATTCTCGACGAGGCCAGTCTCCAGTCCAAGGAACTTCTGGATAAGGCTGAGTCCCAAATCAAAGAGAGGGAAGAACGCGCCCAGAAGACTGAGGATCGCCTTGTAAAGAAGGAAGAGCTCTTGGACAACCGCCAGATGGATTTGGACAAAGAAGCCGAATATATAAAGGAGAAGGCCGAGGAGATCCGTTCCATAAGAAAGAAGGCCGATGAACTCATCGAGGATAGACTGCTCGAACTCTCCAGGGTTGCCGGCTTGACCGCAGAAGAGGCTCGGAAGGAGCTCCTGAAACTCGTTGAGAAGGAAGCCGAAGAGGATATTTTGATACGTATGCGCAAGCTCGAGGAGGAGGCTGACGAGCGTCTCTCCGGAAGAGCCCGGGAAATACTCGCCACGGCCATACAGCGTCTGGCCAGCTCTGTCACCGGAGAGATTATGTCCACCAATATTCCCCTGCCGGGCGACGACATCAAGGGTAAGATTATCGGCAAGGAAGGTCGCAACATCAAGGCCTTTGAACGCGCCACAGGAGTGGAAGTGATTGTCGACGATACTCCTGGCGCTATTACCATATCGAGCTTCGATCCGGTGCGTCGCGCCGTGGCCCGCCTGGCTTTGGAGAATTTAATCGCCGATGGACGCA
>JAIFWN010000010.1 GCA_019658995.1 Candidatus Parcubacteria bacterium | reverse complement strand
GATGTTCTTCAGGGCGAACTCGAGGTCTTCAAAAGCGTCGTCGATGGTATAACTTCCAGGAGATACTTCAAGATTAAGACCAGACCAAGAGAAGCTCGCTTTGCCTTTAATGAATCTCGAATACTTAGATACCAAGGGGCGTATCTCGGGAAGAAAGATGTGTTTCTGAATCGTACCCACTAGTCCATCGATGAACTTCTCTAGCAGGTTAGATCGGTCCTCATATCTCAGAGGGTTGAACTTATAAACAATAATCTCTTCTCCGTACTCCTTACCCCAGTGCTCTGAGCAAAAGTTAATAAAACTAGATTTTCCAATGCCCCATGGAGCATCAATACCAAAGACAATACTCTCTGGAGAGCCATCGTTATAAACTCTTTCTGCGAATCTGGAGGCTTTCTCTGAAAAATCTAAGAGGTCGTCCTTTGCTTCCACTTTCTCAAGATCGCTAACGAAGAAAGACAGCTCTTGGGGCTTCTCACTCTTTTTCTGAAGATGCCTTGCTCTCAATACAAGCAGAGTGCCTAATACATGGGGCACGAACAGAAGAGTAAGCAGTTGTTTAATACTCAAATAGTTTGCTGCAACTATATAAGCATTTTCTCCAATCCCCGTAAAAGAGTAGGAAATCAGAATACCCAATATTAATACCACTAAAAGATCCGCTCGGTAGCTTTTAAGGATTCTCAATGATTCTGGCCAGCATTCTCTACGGTGGAAGTACCACCCGAGAAGAAGGACAGAAGTGACCACAACCAGAAAAGCCGTGTGCTCATGATTACCAGCATCTATAAAAAGATTGAGTGGTCTAGCAAGAGCCTGAGATAAAAACCAAGCTTCTCCAACCAGAATCCCTAAGAAAAGGACCTTGAATAAGGTCGATAAACTGGCGCTGGTAATCTTATGTTCTAAGGAGTCAGCTTTCACAGGCCTAATCTAGCAGAAAACCAAGGCATTAGCGACCTATTAGTCCTTGCTCTTCTTCTCAAGATTTCTCTCGAGAAGAGCTCGGATTGCCGCAATCTTTTTCTCACGATCCTCCTCGGAAATCATCCTGGCCTTAACTTGACTCACTGCCCAATCTAAATCTGCCTGACTCACTAGCCCTTTATCCGACAGGAGATCCCAAATGACCGAAATATGAGCGTCAGATTCCTTCCTGGCTTTATCTGCGAGCTTGTTGATTGTATGAACATTGAGGAATAGATAGGCTATGAGGCTAAAACTTAGTATTAACATGTTCGTCGCGGTTTACTTATAAACACAAATCCCGCTACCAGGAAGGGACCTTTCGATCACCCCTACCTAAGTTTCCCTAGGTAACGCGACGAACGCCCTGATAGCGGGGTTTCTGGGTTCGTCGCGATTCAAGACCATATCCTAGGGTAAGTAGGGGTTAGGTCTATCCGTAGTTTTCTATGGACCCACTCATTTTAGCTTGTTTCTATGGCTGTGGACAGAGGACACTAGACTTGCACAAAAGTGCTACAATAGTTCTACAACTGAATACATGACGGAGAGTCCGCAAGGACCAAGGGTTAAGCCAGAATCCCTCCAAGTCGTCATAGGAAAAATGTAACGAAGGAGTTCGATTCAAGGATGGCCCATTCGAACTAAAGGGATTAAAACCCCTTCGCCCCGTAAGCGAGAAGAAGCTCAGGCTTCTTCTCGCTCTCCAAAGCAGAAGACCTCAGCTCATGAGGTCTTTCTCTTTTTCTAACCTCTCCTCCACCAAGAAAAACAATCCTATGAGCCAATGGTATCCATTGAGGAAATGCGGAGGCTCCAACCAGAGCTCTCCTCTCTGACTGATAAAGAGTTAGAGAAAATACAGGCGGAAATGCACAGCATGGCACAGCTGGCTTTTGATGTGTGGTGGCAGAGAAAAACCGATTCCAAATATCCCCTTGGGTTATCGCTATTAAAAAAGGTTAAGGATACGATGTAGCCATGGAATCGGAAGTATCAAAAACATGTGTGATCTACTGCCGAGTTTCTTCGGCCGAGCAAGTTTCGGGAACAAGCCTCGAAATGCAAGAGCGTTTATGTCGGGATTACGCAAGAAGAGAGAATATGGAAGTACTCCAGTGTTTCGTAGAAGAAGGTGAATCTGCCAAAACAGTTAACCGAACCAAGTTTCAAGAAGCTCTAAACTTCTGTACAAATAAAAAGAAGGACGTTGGATATTTTATAGTGCATAAGCTGGATAGATTTGCTCGAAATCAAAATGATCACTTCTCAACACAAGCAATGTTGCGTCGGTATGGAACAAAGTTGAGATCGGTAACAGAAAACATAGACGAGTCACCAATGGGAAAGTTTATGGAAGGTGTTTTGTCCTCAGTCGCCGAGCTTGATAACAATGTTAGGGCAGCAAGAAGTAAGGCGGGCATGGTAGAAAAGGTTCAGAAAGGTATCTGGGTATGGCAAGCTCCTCTTGGCTATGCCCGACTTACTCCAGGAGGAAATCTAGTTATAGATGAAGGACTTGCTCCCTATATCAAACTTGCTTTCGAAGAGTATTCAAAAGGAACACACACCTTTCAATCCATATCTGATTTCCTAAAGAAACGAGGTTTCCTAACTAGATCAGGCAAAAATCCTTGCGCACAACTTATGGAGAAGATGCTCAGAAACCCTATTTACTGCGCCAAAATCAGAGTATGGGGTAAGGAATATGATGGGAACTTTGCACCTATCATTGATGAGGACTTATTCATGAGATGTCAGCCAGGCGCAAGAAAGCGATATGTGGGGAAAAGAGAGAAAGATAATCCAGACTTTCCACTGAGAAGATTCATAGTTTGTCCTGCTTGTGGAACAAGCCTTACAGGAAGCTCATCAACTGGCAACAAGGGTGTGAAGTACCCTTACTATCATCACCATAAACAGACCTGCCCACATGCAGGCTTTATACCAAAGGAAACTCTAGAGCAGAACTTTGTGGAATATTTACAAGAGATTAGCCCCAAGTTGAAGTATGAGAAGGTCTTCAAGGCGGTTGTAATGGAAGTATGGCAGTCAAACTATAAAAAACTTGATAGTGAAAATGCCAGAGCACGAAAAGAAATAGAGGTACTAGAGGCGGAACGACAGAGAGTCTTTGACCTCCATAGAGCAGGCAAATATACGGACCAAGAGTTCATGGATCAAAAAGATCTGGTAAACATCAAGATCCAACAGAAGAAAATACTCCTAGATGAGAAGAGAGTTGAGGAGTTCAGCATGGAGGAGGCTCTTAACTATAGCTTCAACTTTGTTAGGCATAGTGGACAAACCTGGAAGGAGTTATCAGATCTGCCAGCCATGCGGATGCGGTTCCAAAACCAAGCATTCCCACAAAAAGTCACTTATGACGGTAAAACATTTGGAACTCCCGAAATGTCGCTAATCTACGCGATAAATCAGCAAAGTGGTGCTGATAAATCAAAGGTGGTGACCCTACGGGGAATCGAACCCCGCTTTGAAGCTTGAGAAGCTTCCGTCCTAGCCGATAGACGATAGGGCCGTAGAACTAAAAATATATCAAAAAAAGTAGAGATTTTCAAAGACCAGTTTGTGTGTTATAATCCAATAGGAATCATCAGCGAGGTTTTGTGAAGAAGCGTATTCTTCTTTTCTACATCGAGAGGCCTACGGATAATCCTGATGCGGATAAATTCCTGGGTATAGATAGATCCGAATACAAAGAGATTTCGTGTACCGATAGTGTTACCCGGAATCTATATCTCTGTGACTATAAGTTCATCCAGACGCTTGAGTACAAGCTGAAGAGGAAGAGTTTCCGAATCGAGTTGTTCATAAACGAGGGATTCGGAGTTCGTCGTTACCACTACAGTTCCCGTAGAGATAGGATGGTGCGTTCAGCTTAAGCTGCCGGTAATATCCGCAGCTTTTTTGTTATAATCAAGGCATGACATTTCAGGAAAAGGTCTACAAAATAGTAAGAATGATACCTAAGGGAAGCGTCCTTACCTACAAACAAGTGGCTCGTAAAATCGGACACCCGCTTGCTTTCCGCGCGGTCGGAAACATTTTGAATAAAAACACAGATCGTAAAGTGCCATGCCACCGTGTTATAAGGAGCGATGGAAAAATTGGCGGATACAACGGTCTCCAAGGTCAGAAGCATTATCTTTTGCAAAAGGAAGGATATTTAAAATAGAGAAAGGGCAGACATGTGTCTGCCCTCGTGTCTCGGTTGTTCGAGCTCACCGATCGTGTATGATCTGGCGGTCTCTTCCACCAAGTCGCTCCTTCTTCTCCGGGATCGGAGCGGTGCGTGTCGGCTTGTGGTGCACTACTCCGGAAAGGATCGTTCCGCGTCTGTGGCACTGGAACAGTTCGAGAACTTTCTGCTCGAACTCCCTGGCTTCCGGCGTAATCACTTTCTCGTTCCTTATCATCTCTCCTCCTTCGTCGGGTTGAGTGATGCCGTGCCGGGTAAACCTCAAGTAACTTCCTAGTTATTAAGCCTATCACAGAACACTCAAAATGTCAAGTGTCAATAATTAGGCAAACAGCGAGTCTATGGCCTGTTTTACCACTTGTCCATCTGCTTTGTCTTTAAGATCCTTCATCACCGAGCCCATGAACTGACCGGCTTTGGCTTTGTCGGTCATTCCAGTCTCGGCCTGTTTCTGCTTCACAAAATCCAGTACCTCCTCATAGCTCATCTGAGCTGGTAAAAACTTTTCCAGTATCACCAGTTCGGCTTTTTCCGACTCTGCCAAGTCCGCTCGTCCGCCCTTCTCGAACTGCTCTATGGAGTCCTTGCGCTTGCGGGCTTCTTTGGAGATCACGGCGAGGGCTTCTTCATTGGAGAGTTCTTCATCGGGCTTGCGCTTCTTGGCAACGAGTTCGTTGACAAAAGCGGCTGAGAGGCCGCGGAGCACTGAGACTCTGACGGCATCTTTGGCCTTCATGGCCTCTATAATCTGCGATTTTATATCGGTTTGTAGTGACATGGTAAGATAGTATCATGAATTGGATTTTGGTCATCCTTTTAGCCGTTCTGCTTGTCAATATTTGGCTAGCATTTCGAATTACTAATAAAAAAGAGGAGGGGAGCGGGGAGGGTTTGAAACTGCTTCTGCAGCAATTTAACGAGCTTGCAAGAACTATGGACAGTAAGCTCGGGGAAGGTAACAAGACCATGCATGAGTTCATGAGTTCGCAGTCGAGCCAGGCGCAGAAGCTTATGTCTACTATCACTAAGCAGGTCTCTGACCAGCTGCTCGAGGTGGTGAAGGGAGTCAGCGAAACGAAGGAATCCACAAAGCAAGTCTTCACCATTGCCGAGCAGCTAAGAAATCTCGAGAAAGTCCTGAAGAATCAGAAACTGCGCGGCAACCTGGGAGAGGCATCTCTCGAACTCATACTTTCTAACGTCCTGCCCGGCCAGTATGAGACTCAGTACATGTTCAAAGACGGAGAGAAAGTCGACTTCATAATAAAGACGCGAGACGGGCTCTTGCCGGTAGACGCTAAGTTCCCTTTGGAAAATTACATGCGCCTCGTCGACGAACTGGACGACGAGCGTAGGGAAATGCATCGTAGAGAATTTAAAAATGATGTCAAAAAGCGCATAGACGAAACGGCTAAGTATATACGGCCAGAAGAGGGGACGATGCCGTTCGCTTTTATGTTCATTCCGGCAGAAGGGATCTACTATGACCTTCTAAATAACGATGTGGGCATGGGGGTCAACTCCCGCGATTTGATCGAATACGCCTATCAGCAGAAAAACGTTATCATTGCCTCGCCAACAACTTTCCTCGCTTACCTTCAGACTATCCTCTTCGGCAACAAGCGTGCCAAAATACAAGAAGCAGCAAATGACATCATCAAGAATGTCTCCGAACTGGCCAAGCACCTCGATGCATATCAGGACTCCCACAATAGCCTGGGCAAATCGCTAGCTGCCGCCGTTAATCATTACGACAAGGCCGGTAAATCGTTCAAACAAATAGATAAGGATGTCCTGAAGATTACCGGAGATAAGATAGGTGTAGAAACATTGACTTTGGAGCGTCCTACGGTAGAATAGGCACCCTATGGCAGAAGCTACAGTAGCTACCAAACCCAAGGCTAAGAGAGCTCCAAAGGCCGCTCCTAAAGCGGCTAAAAAGGCTCCAGAAGCGTCTAATACGGCTTTTGCTGTTATCTCTACAGGAGGCAAGCAATATCGCGTAATGGAGGGTCAGAAGCTCAAGATCGAGAAGATCCCAGGAGACCACAAAGAGGGCGACGCTTTCGTATTTAAAAACATTTTGCTTAAGGGCAATGGCGATGATCTGGCCCTCGGCTTTCCGTACATCACCGGCAGTACCGTCTCTGCAACTATTACTCAGATTGGCCGTTATAAGACAGTCGATGTTATCCACTACAAGCAGAAGTCCCGCTACTTCAAGAAATACGGCCACCGCCAGCCATACTTCGAGGTCAGAATTGATTCGATAAACTAACTATTGACAATACCAGTATTTGTTATATTGTAGATTAAGTTCTTTGTTGTAATCAGCAGCGGATCCGGGCACTTGTGATGTCTGGAACGCACAACTTGCGGAGACAAAATGTTTATCGAAATAGCAGTGGGTATTGCTGTGCTTGCAGCAAGTAAGAAGTTCTATGACAAGACTCAGCGAGACAATCTGCTACGACTGACCCGCGAGGCCGAAGAGGCCAAAGCCAAAGCGCTCGAGGGTGTCTCGGTGACCGTGTTTGTTCGCGAGCCCAATGGATCGAAGACGAATCTCGAGTATCACATCGAACAGGAGCTGATTGGCCGCGGAGCACACGTACTCATGGCTGACCAGCAGGCTGGGACCAATCTCGTGAAGCAGGGTGTCTTCCAGCCCCTTCACCCCGAGGCTCTCTTCTCTTTTGTCGGTACGCTGGTCGTGCGGAGCGGGCTCTCGATTGAGGGCAAAGAGTGGACCGAGTCAGAGCATGACTTCGAATCTCGCCAAGCCGATTTCGAGGTCCTGATGAGAAGCTACCAAGAAAGTAGAAGTTGGGGTGATAATGTCACTAGGCCAATTCTCGAGGAAAGGCGTTATAAAATTGTCAGAATTCCGGCAATACTCTATCAACTCTCCTTCAGGGTGGTCGGTCGGGACGGTACGCTTCTGGCTTCGGGAACGTCAGAGAAGGAGAAAGTTGCTGACCAAGGATCAGACGATAGTATCCTGCGCAAGCTTTCAAAGGATGCGATCGGTTATCTTGATGATGCAGATGTGTGGTCCAAGGCTGTGATTTGAAATGTGGCCGGCACTCAAGGGTGTCGGTTTTTTATTTGATTCATCTGATCAATTTTGGTAGGGTAGTCGACGGACCTAAGTTTCTCCAAGGGGGAGAAGATGACCATTAGAGAATATCTGGAAAATCAGGCGCTTCGTCTGGCTGATCACCCGAGCTCCAGGAGGAGACTCTACGCACTGGCACGCCAGGTTTACGAGGATCGTCAGATGCACGGGTCGGAGACCATGCGCATCGGCGGAGTCGGTTTCGATCGGCTGGTAGCCATTGCCCGCGGAGCTGAGAGAAGCCGTCACGACTGCGACTGCCTGAATACGGACCGGACTCTCGGCATGGAGAGATTCATCAGCCGGGTAAGAAGCGTTCCGGATATCTTCGTCCGACATGTGGAGTCAGACATCTCTGAGGCCCGACTTATCTAGCCGGGTTTTTTTATTTCGTTCTATGAAGAAGGGCGTTCTTGAGAGTATCGGGGTCGGCGTATTCGAGCTCGCTGCCGGTTGAGAGGCCGCGTCCGAGAGTGGAGAAGGGGATTCCCGCATCTTTCAGTGTCTCTTTTATAAATATCTCGGTGTTCTCCCCCTCGGCATTAGCGTTCATAGCTAGGATTATTTCTTTAATTGAATCCTGATTCTTTTTTACCTTAGCCATTAGTTCTTTGATTCTTATTCTCCGCTCTGGTTCCTTTTCCAAAATAGGGAGCGAGCCGCCGAGAATGAAGTAGTAGCCTTTGTAACTCCCAGCCCTCTCCACCGCTTCAAAGTCTGCATCACGGGGAACGATCATGAGGAGGGAGTTGTCTCTGTTATCATCTGCACATATAGGACAGATTGGCATTTGCGAGCCGCTTTTGTTGAAGTATCTTTTACACTCAGTGCATTGCAATGTCTCAGCTTTCAGCTTTTTAACTGCTTCGATGAAAGATTCGACAGTGTTCCTGTCTCTCGAAAGCAAGTAATAAACAAATCGCTTAGCCTGCCGGGGGCCAATACCCGGGAAGTGGGCGAAGATCTCGGAGAGTGTTTCAATCGGATTCACCCGGCTATTTTATCAAAAATTCCTGAACTCTTCCTCGGCTTTGCCGTAGTTGCTGTAGTCGATCTCGACGAAGGTATTGAAGCGGGTCTGGTAGTCGAGGACCACTTCGCCGAGAGGGCCATTCCTGTGCTTGGCGATTATAAGAGTCTTGCGCTGGACATCCTTAATTTTCCCCGTTTCGTCGCGGAAGTCGGATTCTTCAGCATGAATAAACATCACGAGGTCGGCGTCCTGCTCGATCGATCCGGAATCTCGGAGGTCTGAGAGTTTGGGCTTGCCGCCGCGGTTCTCGACCGCTCTTGAGAGCTGGGAGAGGGCGATGACAGGAATTTGGAGTTCTCTGGCCATGTGCTTAAGACCTCTTGAGATTTCGGTTACCTGCTGGACCATCGAGTCGCCTGCCCTAGCATTGGTCGGAGCCATGAGCTGGAGATAGTCGACGACGAGTAGCTTCAAATTCTTTTCAATCTTCAATTTTCTCGCGGCGGAACGCATCTTCATAATAGTGTTACCCGCCTGGTCGTCTATGAATATGGGCGTGCGGGAAAGGTCGTCGAGGGCGGTTGAAATATTTTTGAATATATCATCGCGCCAGCTGCCGTGCTGGGTGCGTACGCCTTTGCGTATAAGAGAGGAGTCGACCTTGGACTGGGCGGCTACAATACGGTCAACTAGCTGGTCCGCCGACATTTCCAGGGAGAAGATGCCTACCGGAGTCTGATGAAGGCTCGCGGTTTTCCTGGCAATGTCGAGAGCCAGAGCAGTCTTACCGACGGAAGGACGAGCGGCGATGATGATGAGATCCGATTTCTGGAAGCCGCCAAGGATATCGTCGAGGCCCTTGAGGCCTGTGGGTACGCCTCGGAGCTCGTGCTCGGCGCTCGAGAGCTTGTGGAAGCGGTCGATGGCCTCGTGGAGGAGTGGGGTAAGGTCTTTGAAATTCTCGGTCGAGGAGAAGTGCTGGGTGATGTCGAAAATTTTCTTCTCTGCCTGGTCGAGGATGTTTTCAAGTTCGCCGGCTTCGTTAAATCCCAAGTGGGAAATATATTCGGAAGCCTCTATAAGCTCGCGCATCATGAACTTCTTGCGTACCAGCTCCGCATAATGCTTGATGTTGGCCGAAGAGGGGACGGTCGAAGTGAGCTCGGTCAGGAATGATGCACCGCCGATACGCTCCAAGAGATCCTTTTCCTTGAGTCTCGAAGTCAGCGAGAGCAGGTCGATGGGCTGGTGCTTGGCGAAGAGCTCGAGCATCGTCTCGAAAATATTGCGGTGCTTCTCAAAGTAGAGCGAGTTTGGCTGGACTATGTCCATCACTTCGTAGATGGCGTCGGGACGGAGCATGATCGAGCCGAGGAGCGCCATCTCGGCATCGAGATTGTGGGGAGGGACGCGGATTTTGAGCT
>JAIFWN010000003.1 GCA_019658995.1 Candidatus Parcubacteria bacterium | reverse complement strand
GATCTCGCCTGTCTCCTCCAGTTCATCAGGAGTCCTTTTCTTTTCCTTCACCAGCGTCAGGTGAGCATCACCGCCACCGAACATGGTAGTGAAGAGCCTGCCGAATTCCTCATTGATCTTCCTTATTCCAAGCGAGAATTCCTGATTGAGCCTTTCTTCGAGATCCTGGATAAGCTCCCGGAGGGATTCGGCCGACTTATCAAGGTCAAGGAGCTCCCGCGCCAGGAACTCATCTCGCTCGGTCACATCCTTGAATTCTTTAAGCACATCACCGGCACCGGATATACCGGATTCCTCGAGTCGAATCTTCAGACGCTCCAAATTCCTCTTCCGCTCCTCTTGCGCCTTTCTGTCCTCCATGTCCTTTATTTCGAAGCTTCTAAACTGGAGCACTTCGTGGCCCACAAGCGCACCGACTTCCGAGAGTTCGCGTTTGAACTCCGCATCTTCGGAGGCCAGGCGCTCCTCGCGTAGTTTAATAGAGTTAAGTCTGCCAACTAGAGTCTGCTCCTCGGACATTATCCGGAAGACCGCCTTCTCAGCCTCGGAAATCTCCCTCTCGCTTTTCGAAGCTTCCTTGAGCTCCTCTTCAAACCTAGACTTTTCCTTTTTATAATCATGGATCTTCTTCTCAGCGTTAGCAATTAGGCCCGAGTCTGTGGAGTGCTTCAGATTCTTTATGAATTCGCCGATTTTCCTCAGCGCTTCCTTGATATCGGAGAGGGTCTTAATTTCTTCAAAAAGATTTTCGACCTCGGAGAGTCTGACCGTCTTTTGGTCGCTCAAGGCGGAGAGTTTCTTCTCATTTTCGATAAGTTTATCCTCGACATATATCAGACCGTCTAATTTACCCAGTTCTCTGAGAATCGAGTCTTTGCGACTCCGGATATCCGAGAGTCCGGATTCGAGCTCGAGAACCTTCTTGGCGTCCTTGGATTCCTTAGAGAGTTTTTCGAGTGCCTGATCTACCGGCTTGCGCTCGCTGCCAATAGACATTTTTTCCTCGGAAAGATAGACCTCCTCCCTTTTGAAGTATTCCTTGGCCAGGGTTACAAGTTCACCACGGATACTTTCCGCTCTTTCGATCTTCTCCGCCTGCTTCTGCAGGAAACGCAAATGCGGAGCAATCTCCTTGCGCAGGCCCTCAACCTGGGCAATGTTCTCAAAAGTCTTTTTGAGCTTCCTCTCGCTCTCCAGGCGCTTGTATTGGTAAATCTTAAGACCAAGAGCATCTTCTATAATGCTTTTGCGTTCTTTATCGGTTGCGTTGAGGATTCTGTCGGCCTCGCCCTGAGAGATGATGTGGTGGCCGGATGCGCCGATGTGAGCGCGGGCCAGAAGTTCTATGACATCCTTGAGCCTGACCACACTGCCGTTGATCAAATATTCATTGATCCCATCGCGGTGAACGATACGCTCGATAGTAACTTCGGAAAAGTCGACGTCAAAAAGTTTTGTCCGGTTATCGAAGATGACTTTGACGCTCGCTCTGTTGGCCTTAGTCTCGCCGCCAGCGCCGTTGAATATAAGATCCTCTCCTTTCTTGCCTCTTAGAGATTTTATAGACTGCTCGCCCAGGACGAAGCGGAAGGCCTCGGCCACATTGCTCTTTCCAGAGCCGTTCGGACCGACTATGGCCGAGATTGGGGTGTTGAATTCGAGCGTGCTTCTCTTGGCAAAAGACTTAAAACCGCTAAGTTCTATCGACTTTAGATACATTCAGGACTAATTATATCTTAATTCCAACCCTTAGCTTTGAGAGCGTCCCTGGCGGCTTCTTGTTCGGCATCTTGTTTGCTCTTACCCTCGCCTTCGCCATACTTTTCACTGTTTACGAAAACACCCACGGAAAACTTCTTGTCATGATCCGGCCCTGACTCGCTAAGCGTCTTGTATGAAGGTGTAGCACCCTCTTCCTCCTGCGCCTTAGCCTGAAAAAGAGATTTGGCATCAATCCAAGTGCCGCGTTCAATAATACCGTCAGCGAGAGGTGCAAAATGGGCGAGGATGAATTTCTTGGCTGTCTCATATTCTTGATCAAGATAGATAGCCCCAATGACCGCTTCCAAAGTATTAGCCAATATGTATTGGCGGGCCCGGCCGCTGTCTTTACTCTCACCCTTGGAGAGAAGGAGAAAATCGTTAACACCGAGCTTCTCGGCCACTATCGCGCAAGTGTCGGCATTGACGAGCGCCGCGCGCAGAGATGTCAGCTCACCCTCGTTCATCTCAGAAAACCTTTTGAAGAGGTAATCGGTAATGACAAGCTGCAGCACCGCATCTCCGAGAAATTCCAGACGTTCGTTGTGCGAGAGGCCCGAGGATCGGTTCTCGTTTATGTATGAGCGATGTACGAAGGCCTGCTTCAAAAGGCCCTTATCCCTGAAAGTTATTCCAATTGTTTTTTCGAATGTAGCGAAATCCATAAGTTAACTTTGGGCTAGCTTCTGCAAAGCCTTTGTCACAATCGGCAGTATATCGTCGTAAAAATTTAAGTCCAATATGTCCGCAAGCTTAAACCAGCGCACATCATCGAGTCCGCCCTTCTCCTCCTTCTTTTCCAAAGTCAGCTCCTGATAAGGCGCCTCGGCCAGAAAATATGACACATGCTTTCTGATTTTGCCTTTCTCGGGGTGGAAAGTCGAATAGGCATTCTCTCCGAGCTTCTCCTTGATTGAAATAGGTATGCCGAGCTCTTCCTCGGCTTCGCGGGAGAGGCATTCCTCGAGACTTTCATCTCCTTCGACCTTGCCTTTGGTCAGGGTCCAATGGCCGAAGATGTCGTGGACAAGCGCGAGGTAAGTTTCCCCCTTCTCGTGCGCATACACTACGGCCCCGGCGAGCTTTTCCAGTGGAAGCTCGCTGTCTGGCACGTTGCCGTACTTTTTCTTGGGCCTGGGCACATCGTCCTTGCCCGGTTCACCCATCTCACGATAAACGGCGCCGAGAACGCCGTTGACGAACCTGCCGGAGGTCTCCCCGCCGAAAGACTTGGCCAGTTCTATAGCTTCGTTGATAGCCACCTTGGGCGGCACTTCCTTGCGGTCTGCGAAGAGGAGTTCGGCCAGACCTATGCGAAGAATATTGCGGTCTACTATTGAAATTTTTTCGAGCGGCCAGTCGGGTGCGGCTTTCTCTATTATCGTGTCCAGGTCTTTTCTTTTGTCGACCACATTCTGTATAAGCTTTTCCATGAAGGGTCTGTCTTTGGAATCCGGGGCGAATTCCTTCACCACTCGTTCGTAAATATGGGCAACATCCTTCTTGGACTTGCCCTCAAAGTCCCATTCGAAAAGCGTCTGCAATACTACCGAACGCGAAAGATGCCTGTGTGACATGAAAGAACTTTTTTAGACCTTGCGGCCTCTGTACTCGCCCGTCTTGGGGTGGGCTCTGTGGCGAAGGTGAACTTTGCCCGAAGAGTCCTTGCTCAAAGCCGGATTTTTAAGGGCGTGATGAGAGCGCCTGTTCGCCGTCTGGGCCCTCGTATGTCTCATTCGAACAACCATAAGCGTATTCTAACAGGATTTTGGCAAAAAGAAAGCCGCTCACGAAGTGCGCGTGAGCGACTTTCGTAAGCGGCGGGTGGGCTACCACTTGCCCGGGTAGGCATCGATGGCGGCTTGCTGCTCTGGAGTGAGATCGACTGATCTCCACTTCGTGATGAGATCCATGTAGCGGTCGAAGACAGCTCGGTTGCCCGCCACGCTCGCCAGAGCCGCTTTCGTAGCTCTGACGTGCACTGGCACCGTCTTGCCATCGGTCTCGCGGACGAGCTCTTCGATCTCGACCATCGTGACTGGCCCGAGCCTCTCGTCGCCGTCCATGAGATCGAAATCACGGAGATCGCCCTTCACCCTGACGGCGAAGAAGACCTTCATGTGCGTTCCGCCCTGGTGATTCTGGTCGGAACCAAACTCGATCAGGATCGGCTTCTTCGACAGAAGCTCGAAACTGAAGTTTACGGCATCCCGCGCCGCTTCGTGCGGCAGACCGGTCTCGAGAGTTTTCAGGACAGTCTCGCCCACTTCGCCGGTCTCCATGAGATGGCGAATGGATGTGCGGCCGCCCTTCGCGTACGACATGCGATCACACTTGACCATCCCGTCCTGTTCGACTTCGACGATCACCATGCCGACGGCATGACTTGTGATGCGCATACCACTAACCGCGGTGGCCATTCGATCCTCCGAATTCAGATGTTTGGTACTGTAGGCAGCTCTTTGCCGCCTTATGTATAGATAGTATCATAATTCATAACTATTGTCAAGGACTAAATCAGTATTAAAAAAACGGCTCAACCAGTAGGTTAAACCGTCGTACCGGACTTGGTATGGGCGATCACCAGTTCCAGTAGTTCTTCGTCGGAGATGTAGCTGTCGCGGCCGGCTCCTTCGGGCGAAGAGATAATATTCTGATTCCCTCCGCAATCGAGGCCAAGATTCTCGAGATCCGAGACCGAGATGCCTCTCTTGCTCGCCTCGAGGATGTTGGCTTCCCTCTCGAAGCCGGTTCTGTCGAAAATATCTGTTTTCGCAATTACACTCCAGCGTCTCGAGGTGCCGTTTATGCCGCCATCGAAAGCTGTGTCGCTAATGACCGCCACTTGTGAACGACTGTTGGCCCACTGCCTGGCCTCACGCAATTTGCCGGGAGCTCTGACCAGAATAGCATTGCCATAGATCTTGTAGGGTTTGAAGCTATGTTTTTCCAGACGGCGTCTGAGTGAGGCGATCTGATGAAGCTCGGTTTCGCCGATAGCGCCGACCAGAATGCGTGCTATCTCGATGACTTTGCTATCGATCGTCTTCCATCGCCCGTTGTCATGAGATATGACATTCATGGCAGATGAGGTGGATTGCTTGTGAGCAAACTCCCTAGCAAGACCAGGACACTCTGCACAGGCATTGTTGTAACCGAGCCTATCAATGGCCCCTATCCATGCCACGAGGCGACTGTCGATACCGACACCCATGCCTCTTTGGCGAAGATAGAATATTGACATGGCACCGAGTGCATCCTTGTCCAGCCGCTGAGTGACTATTTTGGCACCATCCGGTGGCATAGGATACTCGAGAGCATCCTCGATAGCCGAAGAGATTCCATGAGGATGCTGGGGATCGTTATTACCGAGTCCGCAGGCCCTCATCAAGGGTTTACATGTGATCTCGATCCCAAGCGTCATCGGGCCAAGCCACTGTGCATTGTGTGCATCAGCTTCGGCCGAGATATCAAGCCGCAGAAGTCCAAACCTATAGGCCATTGTGCCCTCTCATTAAGTTCGTTCTACTATGAAAGTATCACGTAAACTGTACTAAGTCAAATTGGTGAGGAAACTCATACGGTGGAGTTCTATTGGTCCGTACTTTTTGATAGCTTCGCGATGTATGAGGGTACCGTAGCCCTTGTGGAGGTCGAAGTCGTACTCAGGATATTTCTTGGATAACTTAACCATCTTTCTATCTCGGATAACCTTAGCGCATATAGATGCAAGTGAGATCACCGGCACCTTCTCATCCCCCTTTATAACTGTGAGCTGATGCTTGAATTCCTGTGGCGCCTTAATGCCGCCATCGAGGAAGATCTGCGATTCGGTTTCGGATATCCGCAGACTCTTTAGAACTCTCTTGATACCGAGGCGGATGGCATAGGCTATACCTTTCTTATCTATAACTTTTTCCGAGATGAGGGCTACGGCAAAGTCGAGCTCGCCGTTCTTCTTACCTTCCTGAGCAAGAGCAAACCAAAGCTCTCTCTCTTCAGCGGAGAGCTGCTTCGAATCCTTGATTCCTTTGAAAAACTTTTTATTGAATTCCGGACGCACACGTACTCCGCCGACGGCGACGGGACCGGCCAGTGGGCCCCTACCCGCCTCATCGATCCCTACAATGTGTGTCATTAGTTCTCGTGCGATGGCTATATTATACTATGCCCATGTCTAGGTTCGTCCACCTCCATACACACTCCCACTACTCTCTCCTCGAAGCTCTGCCGAAGATCCCCGAATTGGTGAAAGAAGCTAAGAAGAACGAGATGTCAGCCCTGGCCTTGACAGACTCGGGAAATCTTTACGGAGCTATAGAATTTTACAAAGAGTGCTCTGATGCCGGGATCAAACCGATCATAGGAGTAGATACATACATGGCTGCACGTTCCCGCTTCGACAAGGAAGCGCGTATCGATAGCGCCCGCTCGCGGCTTGTACTCCTCGCTATGAACGATACGGGGTACAAAAATCTTCTGAAGCTGGTGACGGCAAGCTACCTGGAGGGCTTCTACTACAAGCCGCGCATAGACAGAGAGGTTTTGGAGCGGCAGAATGACGGCCTGATAGTCATCCTCCCGTCTTTTGCCAATGTGAACCTCAAAGAATCGATCGATTGGTATAAAAGAGTCTTCGGACCAGACAGGTTCTATCTGGAAATCACCCACCATCCGGAGATAGGCGGGCATGAGGAGAAGATGAGAGAGAGAATCGCTATTGCCCGCGAGACTGATACGCCTATAGTTGCGGCTCACGACGTCTACTACCTCAAGCCAGATGATCGCCCGGCTCGCGAGACCCTGCTATCTATCCAGTCGCATCTGGGGAGCGGGAGCGGAAGAGGCTGGAATGACGAAGAAGACGATTTCTCTTTTATTACTCCGAAGCAGGCAGAAAAACTTTTCAAATCCACTCCGGACGCGCTCGAAAATGTAGAGAAGATCGTCGGTATGTGCGAGCTCAAGCTCGATTTGGGCAAGTGGGTCTTCCCCAATTACACAGTGGAAAGCGGCAAAACCTACGAGGAGGAGTTCCGTGACATGGTCGAGGGAGGCTTCGATCTCAGAGGTATCAAAGAAACTCCCGAGATCCGAGAGAGAGTCGAATACGAGATGGATCTCATAAGAAGAAAGGGATTCTTTCCTTACTTTCTCGTAGTGGGAGATCTGCTGCGGTACGCGAGGGAGAATAGGATACTGACGAACATTAGAGGGTCAGTTGCTGGCTCGATGGTTACATACCTTGCGGGCATCACTTCGGTCAACCCTCTGGAATACGGACTGCCATTCGAGCGCTTCCTGAACCCCGACCGTCCATTGCCTCCCGACATCGACATGGACTTCGCAGATAACCGGCGCGACGAGATGATAGATTATGCCCGTAAGAAGTATGGAGCGGAACACGTGGCCCAGATCGGCACCTTCGGCACCATGATGGCGAGAGGCGCAGTGCGCGATGTCACGCGCGCCATGAGTTTTCCTCCCGCTGTCGGGGACAGGATCGCCAAGCAGATACCCATAGGCATGCAGGGATTCCCCATGACCATAGATAAGGCCAAGAAGGAGAATCCAGAATTCAAAAAGATGTATAACGAGGAGCAGGACGTGAAGCGCATAGTGGACATGGCGGAGAAAATCGAAGGCGGAGCCCGGCACATTTCCGTGCATGCTGCTGGAGTGGTCATAGCTCCGTCGGCCCTGACCGACTTTACGGCCCTCCAGTACGACACCAAAGGCGAGAAGAAGGTTATAACCCAGTACGACATGTACTCTATTGAGGAGGCCGGTCTTCTTAAGTTCGACTTTCTGGGCCTCAAGAACCTCTCGATCATTGCTGACACAATAGAGCGCATCAAGAAAATCGAGGGTAAGGAAATAGATATAGATAAAATTCCGCTCGATGACAAAAAGACCTTTGCCATGCTCGCCCGCGGAGAAACGGAGGGTACATTCCAGCTTAACGGCGATGCTATGACCAAGTTCCTCGTTGACCTGAAACCTACCGTCATCCACGACCTGAACGCCATGGTAGCGCTCTACCGTCCGGGTCCGATGCAGTTCATACCGCTTTTCATTGAGCGCAAGCACAAGCCCGAGACGGTAAAGTATTTGGATCCTGCGCTCAAGCCGATACTCGAAAAGACTTACGGGGTCTTGGTCTACCAGGATGACCTTCTGATGATTGCCAAAGACATTGCCGGGTATACCTGGGGCGAGGTCGACAAGTTCCGCAAAGCCGTCGGCAAGAAAATTCCGGAGGAGATGCTCGCCCAGAAAGAAAAGTTTATCAAGGGCGTTGTCGAACACTCCGGGTGGCCGCAGAGAAAAGCCGAAGAGTTATGGACCTGGATCGAACCTTTTGCCGCATACGGCTTCAACAAGGCACATTCGGTCTCCTACGGCCGCGTGGCTTATCAGACTGCGTATCTTAAAGCCAACTTCCCCGAGATCTACATGTCAGCCGTTCTTAGTGCCGACTCAGGAGATGTAGAGAGCATAGGTACAACTGTCGCCGAGTGCAAAAGAATGGGCATAGAGGTATTGCCGCCGTCAGTGAATGAGTCGTATTCGCAGTTCACCGTTCCTCCCAGGGCCACTCCAAGCGAAAGGTACAAAATCCGCTTCGGACTCACGACCATCAAGAACTTCGGCCAGGGAGTCTCAACCGCCATCATCGAAGAGCGGAAGAACAACGGCAAATATAAATCGCTTATAGATTTCCTCGACCGGGTAAAGGATAAAAATTTGAACAAAAAGTCACTCGAGTCTCTTATCAAGGCCGGTGCCCTGGACGATCTGCCTGCACAGGCAGGATTCGGCGAGAGAGGCCAGATGCTTGGCAATATTGATAGGCTCCTCGGCTATCACAAAGAGCAGCAGAAGGCCGGAGGAGGCCTCTCACTCTTCGACACAAGCACCATGCCACAACTGCGGCTCGACCCGGCTCTCCCGGCGACACAGAAAGATAAGTTAACCTGGGAAAAAGAACTCCTGGGTCTTTATATCTCAGGACATCCGCTCGACAGTCATCGTGAGAAGCTTGAAAAACGTGATATGAATCTGAAAAAACTTACCAACTGCAGGGAAAATACCGAATGCGTGATAGCCGGTATCATAAACGAAGTGCGCGAGGCCACAACCAAGGGCAATGAGCGTATGGTCTTCATCCGCCTCGAGGATCTTACCGGTGACACAGACGTAGTGATCTTTCCCCGCGTCTACGAGCAGTTCAAACAATTTATTCTCCCGGAAGCCTGCATCGCTATAAAAGGCAAAGTCAGTAAACGAAACGGCGAGACCAGCTTCATTGCTGAGAAGGTCAAGGCGTTATAGTATTGTTCCATGTCTAATCCGGAAGAACGCGATCATAAGAAGCTTGGGAAGGAACTTGAGTTATTTACTTTTTCCGACACTGTTGGCAAGGGCTTGCCTCTCTGGCTGCCTAAGGGTGCGGCTATCCGCCGCGAGCTTGAGAGGTTTATCGTGGATGAGGAGATTAAGCGCGGCTACCAGCACGTGCGTACTCCAGACATAGCCAAACTCGATTTGTACAAAAAGTCCGGCCATTATCCGTATTACAAGGATGGCATGTACGCGCCGATAGTCATTGACGATGAGGAATTCATGCTTCGCCCCATGACCTGTCCGCATCACTTCGAGCTCTACCTCTCGAAACCTCGTTCCTACAGAGATCTACCCATGCGCATTGCGGAACTCGCCCAGCTCTATCGTTATGAGCAGTCCGGAGAGTTGATGGGCCTGCAGCGTACCCGTACCTTTTGCCTCTCCGATGCGCACATTATTTGCAAAAATGAGGAAGAGGCCGTGGAAGAAATCGGCAAAGCCCTGGATCTTATCGAATACGCAAACAACATTTTCGGACTTAAGCCGGGGGAGGATTACTGGTACCGCCTCTCCCTTGGAGACCGCAATAATACCGAGAAGTATTACAAAGACGATGCTGGCTGGGACAAAGCCGAAGACCTTTTGCGAAAGCACATGCAGAGCCGTGGTGTGAAATTTACCGAAGCCGAGAATGAAGCAGCCTTTTACGGACCCAAGATCGATGTCCAAATGAAAAATGCCAACGGCAAAGAAGACACCGCCTTCACCGTCCAGTACGATCTTTCTTCCCCTCAGCGTTTTGAGCTCGATTATATTGGAGAAGACGGTCAGAAGCATCGAGCCTTTGTGGTGCATCGCTCATCCATAGGAGCAATGGAACGCCTGATGGCCTTTTTGATTGAAAAGTATGCCGGCGCTTTCCCCCTCTGGCTCTCGCCCGTACAGGTCAAGGTTCTGCCTATCGGCGAAGGGCATTTTGACTACGCGCGAAAAGTCCATGAGAGATTGATGCAAGAAGGTATTCGATCCGAGCTTGATGAGTCGAACGAGTCTTTGGGCAAGAAGATCAGGAATGCTAAGACTGAGAAGGTTTTTTACACGGTAGTGATCGGCGACAGCGAAGTCTCGGAAAATAAGGTAACGGTCGAGGGCCGCGAGTCAAAACTTGGTACTATGCCTGTAGACGAATTTATATCTAAACTGAAGGAGGAAATTAAACGTCGAGGGTAGCTTTCTTAGCGTTCGACTGGATGAAGGTTTTGCGGGAAGGGACGTCAGTTCCCATGAGGATGTCGAAGACCTTGTCGGCTTCGCGGGCGTCGTCGATAGTCACCTGTTTTAATATGCGGTTTTTGGGGTCCATGGTAGTTTCCTTGAGTTCGTCTGGGTTCATCTCTCCCAAACCTTTATATCTTTGAATTGATACCTTTGCGGACTTCTTTTTCGGATTCTCTTCTTCCTCTGTTTCGGTAATGATCTCGGCATTCTCTTCTATGGTATCTTCCACGCTTATATCAGCACCCACAATCTTGTTCTTCTCCGCATCGGTGTAAGCGTAGAAAGTCTCTTTGCCCTTCCTGATCTTATAAAGCGGCGGCTGCGCGATGTAAACAAAGCCACCCTCCACTATCGGGCGGAAATGGCGATACAAAAGAGTAAGAAGAAGGGTGCGGATGTGAGCGCCATCGACGTCAGCATCTGTAGCCAGGATGATTTTATGGTAGCGGAGTTTGGAGAGGTCGAAGGTATCGCCTATGGCAGTACCGAGAGCAATAACTATATTTTTTATCTGCTCACTCCCTAGCATCCTGTCCAGTCGCGCACGTTCGATATTTAAGATCTTGCCCCGAAGCGCCAGTATGGCCTGGAAATATCTGTCACGGCCCATTTTGGCACTGCCGCCTGCCGAGTCTCCCTCGACGATGAAGAGCTCGGACTCCTCGGCGGACTTGCTCTGGCAGTCAGCGAGCTTACCCGGGAGAGTCATGCCTTCGAGCGCGCCCTTCCTCAGCACTGAGTCCTTGGCGGCCTTAGCTGCCTTACGGGCCTTGAGGGCAAGTACCACCTTGTTGATGATGGCTCGGGCATCGTCTGGATTCTCCTCAAGAAAGGCCGAGAATGCTTCGCCGAAAACGGCTGCGACCATCGTCTGAGCTTCCATGCTTCCCAGCTTGCCTTTTGTCTGGCCCTCAAACTGGATTTCCCGGAGCTTAACTGAAATAACGGCTGTGAGGCCCTCCAGTACATCCTCGCCGGTAAAGTTGTCCTCGCTCTCTTTAACAAGATTATTCTTGCGGGCATAAGTATTCAAAGTCCTGGTGAGAGTGGTCTTGAAGCCAGTAACATGCGTACCGCCTTCGGCGTTGTAGATATTGTTCGCAAACGGAAGGATGCGCGAGGAAATGTCGTCTACATACTGGAGAGCCACTTCGACTGTTTCGTACTCATTGCCGTTAGCTGCCTTCTCCACATAGAAAATGTTTTTGTGTATAGGCTTCTGGAGCTGGTTCTCGAACCTCACCAGAGACATTAACCCGCCCTCGAAGTAGAAGGACATGCTCGGCACCTCGAGTCCGAGGTTACGGATATAAAAAGTGTCCCCGGCATCCACCTTACCCGCTTCTCGAGCATCAATGACGGTAATGCGAAGACCCTTGACTAGATAAGCCTGCTGGCGCAAGTGGTTCACCACTTTTTTGAAATCGAAGCTGGTATCGGGAAAGATAGATGGGTCTGGCTGGAAGGTCACAATGGTGCCCTGTTTTTTGGTACTGCCGATCTTTTTGACCGCGGCCTTGCGCTTGCCCTGAGCGTACTCCTGCATATATACGCCGCCGTCTTTATGAACTTCGACACGGGCGTAAGTAGAAAGGGCATTTACTACCGATGCTCCGACTCCGTGGAGACCGCCGGAGACTTTGTATCCGCCTTCGCCGAATTTGCCTCCGGCATGGAGGGTAGTCATAATTGTCTCGAGCGCCGAGACCTTGGTCTGTCTGTGAGTATCAACCGGTATGCCGCGGCCGTTGTCGACCACCCTGATGCGGTTTTCCGGCAGAAGGGCCACCTCGATATCGTTGGCGAAGCCGCCCATGGCTTCGTCCCTCGAGTTATCGAATATCTCCCAGATGAGGTGATGCAATCCGTCCGGACCGGTCGTACCAATGTACATTCCGGGCCTTTTGCGGACCGGTTCAAGACCCTCAAGAACAGTGATGGATTGAGCATCGTATTTGTGCCCGGAACTGTCTGTTTTGCCCTTTGTTTTAGCCTCCTTTTGCGCCATTTTGATCTCCCAATTTTAGCATATTTGAGGTTCAAAAGGAAGCTCAAAATTACACCTTGACGAAGTACTGTCAGGGTGTATAACTACTGTAGAGCAAGAGACCGGAGGGTTCATGCCAAGTGTACAAAGCAGGACATCTGAGATCACGAGCTTGATCTTGACCTGCATACTCATTGGCTCCATGGCTCTCTATATTTACCTTTGTATAGAATTTGCAGTTCCCTACCTCTCCCGCATTCCCTAGCCGCACGAAACAACGTGCGGTTTTTTAATCTATGAAAATAGCGAACTTGCGCCAGTAGGTGCGAAAAGTCTGCTTGTCTACGAATCTGTTCCGGCCGTCAGCTTCTTCATCATCCGGATCGTGGTAGTAGAACCCTTTGATTTCGCGGTTTCCCTCAAGGTCCACCGGGCCAGCCTCGACTCCGACAATGACCATATCGTGCCACTTGTCCTTCTCCTTCCAATTTTTGACACCGCTGACGATAACCGGCATTTTCCAATCCAGAATTTTCCCGGCGATTTTCTGTATCCCTCGCTCGACATGACCAGACTCATACTGAGACGGGCGGAATTCCTGGTTCTTGGAGTCAACATCTACCGCTCGGAACTCTTCAGCATAGGCACCTACATTGTGGTTCCTTATAAGCGCGGTGAGGCCGACATGTGCCCAGCCAATACCGGAAATATAAGCGCCTTTAATAGTTTGCCCCTCGCGCATAATTGCGAGGAAGTCGACATTTTGCCCGCGATAATCCAGCAGCATCTTTACACATGCAGCTCCACAAGCACGCGAGAGTCCGTCTGAGTCGCGTCCGATCTCATATTGAGAAACAAACGGCACGGGCAATATAACCTTCCCGGTAGGGCTATCAGTTCTTCTGCGGTTAGGCATGTTTGTTTATCTCTTTTATCAGATTTTCTTTGTTCCGTAAATCAGGTCTGTCCTCCGGTATCTCTACCACATAGCGATCTTCTTCATTATCAATGATTCTGCCGTATCCGACAATGTTCTGAAACTGAGGACTTTCGTTCAGAATATCTTCCACTACTCCGCCCCTAGTGCTCGTTGCATGTATGACCTTGTCATCACCAAGGTAGACTCCGACATGATCTACTCCGTGCGGGACTTTGGTCCCAGGCATATACTCGAGTGTTTCGTATCGTATAGGTTCCTCATGAACTTCTTTATCAAGAACCTGGGAAAAATATGTTCCTACTGTATGTATGATCTCTTTAGTGTTTGAAAATATTAAATCCCCCGGTTGAAGTTCTTCTTTATTTATTCTCTTCGAGAACACAAATTGATCAATGGTTACTCTTGGTATAGCGTAGCCGCTCTCGACAGCAGCCCAGGCAACTAATGCTGAGCAATCGAAAGTATTCGGTGCATCTTTGAGTACGCTTGAACCGCGTTTGTATGGCTTACCTACCACTTTTTTTACTGAGGCAACTATCTGCTTACGCGGGTTTATGAGAGTGTATTTGAATCCAGACTTGGCAAACATCTCCTCGCTTACATCATTTTTGGACAGTCCGACTCTGTATATCCACGCCATGTTACGAAAGACGTATTACACCTCCGTAATCTTTGGCCGTCATTTCCTCGACTTTTTTGTGAAGCCTATTCACCTCTTCGTTGGTCAAGGTCTTGTTCAGGTCGCGATAAGTTATACGCCATGTATAGCTGACTTTGCCCTCGCCGAACTTCTCGGCATTTTCATATTTATCTATGAGCTTCACCTCCTCGACCTGATCACCGCCGATGTCACGTATGGCATCGAAGTAGTCATTGAGTACAAAATCCTTCCCGACCACGAAGGATATGTCGCGTATAACCGGCGGGAATTTGCTGACTTCTTTGAATTTTTGGCCGAGCTTGAGCTGCTTCCTGACCCTCTCGTCGTCCGACCATAAGAGGCGGATGTCAGGGAGTTCCATCGAGACGATCGCCAAACGCTCGAGCCCGAAGCCGAAGGCCCAGCCGTTCCATTTCGACGAGTCTACTCCGAACTTTTCTAAGACACTCCCCTTGACCACTCCGCTTCCGAGCACCTCCACCCATTTGCCATTCTTGTCTATCTCCATTTCCAGCGAGGGGTCGGTATACGGAAAGGTATCGGGATTAAAGCGGCCTATGACCGATTCGCCGAAAACAGCTTTGGCAATGGACATAAGTATGTTTTTCAATTCATCCACTCCGATCGTTTCCTTATTCTTCGGTGCAAGGTACCAGCCGTCGAGCTGGTGAAAAACATTCATATGGTTCTTGTCTATCTCGTCCTTCCTATAAACCTTACCGAATGAGAAGGCGCCGACCGCCTCTCCGCGAGCCATGCGTTCTTGAATTTCTTTCTGCTTCAGGTAGTAATACCACATTACCGTAGTATGAGTACGCAAAATGTGGTTATTATCGACATAATAGGTATCCGATTTGCTTCTGGCCGGATGATTCTCAGGAAAATCGAACAGATCGAAGGAGACGTCAGTTGGGACGATCTCCGGAGTCTCGATGACGTCGAAATCCTTAAACTCGGGCCTAGCTAGGACTCTTTCCACCATCTCATGGATAGGACTGCCAGACGTACGCGAAAGGTCGGGCATAGCGAGATAACGCCTGATCCTTTCACTCTCCGGGTCATGCCTCTCGGATAAACCCTTAAGCTGTGATTCCTGCTCATCTAAGGAAATGGAGTAAGTCTTTTTCATGGCTAAATGCAACGATATACTGACACCGACGTCTTTGGCATAAGGCGTATTATACGCTATAGTAGAACGGTTTCCATGGCTATCTCAAATATTTTCCTATATACATCGCTTTTTACCTCGCTCTTCTTCGAGATCTTTTTGCTCATAACCTATTTTGAGATCCGGGATGAGATCAAGTTCGAGAAGGAGAACAACGGCAAAAACGTAAAGCACTTCCCGACCGTATCCATAATAGTGCCCTGCTACAACGAAGAGAAGACCGTACTCGCCACCATTGACTCTATCCTTGCGCTGGATTACCCTGCCGATAAACTCTCTCTCATAGTAGTCGACGACGGATCCAAGGACAGGACAAGAGAAGTCCTGAAACAGTTCGAAAACCACAAGCAGATCCGCATTTTCGCGAAAGAGAATGGCGGCAAGCACTCTGCACTTAATTTTGCTCTTGAGAGAATAGACAGCGAACTTGTTGGATGCCTGGATGCAGACTCCTTCGTGGATCAGGCGGCTCTCCTGAGGATAGTGCCGTACTTCGATAACAATTCCATAATGGCAGTAACCCCGTCCATTAAAATCCATGAGCCCAAAACTGTTCTCCAGTACGTACAGAAGGTCGAGTACAGCTGGGGTATATTCCTGCGCCGCATGCTCTCCTCAATGGATGCGCTCTACGTTACCCCCGGACCCTTCTCCATCTTCCGTACTGAGGTTTTCAGAAAGCTTGGCGGGTACAGGCAGGCTCATCACACCGAGGACATGGAAATGGCTCTTCGCATGCAGAAGCACGGCTACAGAATCGCCAACTCCCATAACGCCCATGTGTATACCGTCGGCCCGGCAAAGCTCAAGGGTCTGTACAAACAGAGAGTACGGTGGGCATACGGATTCCTCAACAACGCTATCGACTATCGAGATATGTACTTCAACAGGAAGTACGGCCACATAGGCATGTTTATCCTTCCCATGGCCACTATTTCCATCTTCTCCACCCTATACGCAGCAGGAAATCTCATATGGAGTCTGCTCGGTAAAATTCCGGAGCAGATGGCCAAGTATGAGGCGGTTGGATTCAACTTCGGCGCCCCTCATTTCGCCTTCAATTGGTTCTCAATGAACACGGGCATGACCTTCTGGATCACAATGATGACCATACTGCTCACGTTTGTAATCCTCTTTCTATCCCTTACTCTGGCAAACGGCAAAGCCAAGCTCGGCAAGGACGTCTTCTATTACCTGACGCTTTACATATTCATAGTCCCCCTCTGGCTTGGAAAGGCTGTCTATAGTACTATCGCCCGGAAGGATATCACCTGGAAATAATGGCTGACGGCAGGAAATACATATTCGCATTCCTTATAACTGCGGCTATATTCGCTACCGCTCTTTTCGTATCCAATTTTCTGTCGCAAAAGCGCCTGGCCGAAATAGAGCGTATTCAGGATCGCCTCTCCCTTGATATCCTGGCCTCGGAGACCCAGTCAGCTCTCCTGGCCGAGACTTCATGCAAGAACATCGCCAAGAACGCCGCTCTCACCCATGAGCTCGGGGACCTTGCCAATAAACTCTCCATAGCTGAGGAACAGAGCGGCGCCAATAATCAGAATGTCCAGGATCTCAAGCGCCAGTATTCCCTTCTTGAGATCCGCGAATACTTACTTATGAAAAAGATCAGCGAGAAGTGCGGCATCCATCCTACATTCATACTCTATTTCTACAGTAACCTCGGAGATTGCCCGGACTGCCAGAAGATGGGATTCGTGCTTACCGCTCTCCACGACCAGTTCCCGGATCTCAGAATTTATTCTTTCGACTATAATCTCGATCTTGAAGCAATACACACCCTACGCTCCATATACGGACTCGGACCCAGACTGCCGGTATTGGTAGTGAACGGGGATCCTTACTACGGCTTCCGCCCTTTGTCCGAACTCATTAGGACTGTTCCCGCTCTGGCGACACTCAAGGCCGAGCAGGAAAAAGCCGCCGCTTTGCTTAGGGCTGCTTCCTCAACCAACGCTACATCCACCCAAAGATAATTAGGAGCCGGGAAGAGGGTTCGAACCTCCCACCTGCTGTTTACAAAACAGCTGCTCTACCAACTGAGCTATCCCGGCAGTTTGTCATCGTCCTCGTCCAAGGACTCGTCTATCCTACCATTTGTTTCCTTATCTGAAATACTTTTGAAAAATTCGGATATACCGTCGCTTTTCTTCAGGAATCTCGAACCGCGTATGTCTCCGATGCGCTTTATTGCCTCTTCCTTGATAACGGTGTTGGTTTTGTTTATGAAGTTTCTGGTACGGAGCGGAAGCTGCTTGTGAAGGAAGAAATCAGCCTGATCCTTCCACTCCGAATATCTGTGTGCAAGTTCGTGCGAGACCGTACGCACCCTTTCGTCACCGAGCGATATCAGCCGCAGAAGTATAGGCTTCTTTCTGTGTTTGTCCTCCCAGACCTTAGCCCAGATCATTGTCCCGAGAGCAAGACCCGAGATTATGAAAATAATATTGAGAGTCATTGAGTTGTAGATCTTACGAACTTATTCGGAAACAGAGAAGCGGGCGAAGCGCCTGATCTCCGTACGCTCACCGAACTTCTGTACGGCGCCATTTATCATCTCTTTAACTGTCTTATCTGGAGATTTAATGAAGGCCTGGTCCAGAAGCTCTTCGACAGTAGCGGGATTCATGGCTGCTACATGCATGGCAATATCACGAGCCAGATTCTTGAACTCCTCGTTCTTGGCCACAAAATCGGTCTCACATGACAGCTCAATAAGCGTGCCCGAAAGTCCGCCGCCATGTATATATGAAGTGACCGAGCCAGAGCCGAGGGTCCGGTCAGCCTTCTTAGCCGCCGCTTCAACGCTCTTATTTTTCAAAACCTCGAGAGCTTTGGATTTATCTCCCCCGGCCTCATTGAGCGCTTTCCTCACCTCGCCAATGGAAAGACCGGTTTCGTCGCGAAGGGCCTTGATATCGGCTGTAGTTATTTCTGCCATATGTAAATTGTACCAGGTCTCTTACTTTGCTTCTGGCACCGGTTCGTTCTTCTTCTGGTTTGATACACCGGTTCTGTAAGCCTCAGCAATTTTCTTCAGTATGAGAGCTATGGAAGACCTTGAAGCATCATTGGCCGGTATAGCATAATTAACATCATAGAGATTGGTGTCGGTACCGGCTATGGCGACGACCGGGATATTCATACGTTTGGCCTCGGAGACTGCGATATGCTCCTTCTTGGGGTCAACCACCACTAGGAGTTTAGGAAGTGCGATCATTTTCGATAAGCCGCTGAAGTATAGTGAGAGCTTGTCTATCTCGCGATCAATCAGGAGACGCTCCTTCTTTGTATATTTGCCGAGCTCGCCTCTTTCGCGCTTAGTAGTCAGGTCTTCGAGCTTAGCTATGCGCTTCTTGATTTCAGGCCAGTTGGTGAGAGTGCCGCCGATCCAGCGTCCGCTGACGAACGGCATCCCGAGCTCCTTTCCGGTTTCCTTAACAGCTTCTCGGGCCTCGGACTTACCGCCGACTAAGAGAAGAACGGCATTCTCATTGCCCTTTTCCTCTATGAACTTCAAGGCCTTGAGGAGTTCCTCGGAAGTCTTCTCAAGGTCGAAAATCTCGACCTTATCCTTCTGTCCGAAGATGAATGGTATGGCTGATGGATGGCGGCGGGCCTTAACAAAGCCGAAATGAGCTCCCGCGGCGAAGAGCTCATCGATCAGACCCGTGTTTTGTCCCTTGGTTGGCATTTTCTAGTGCGGTGTTGATATTATCAGACTGTTGCCGCCTTTTCAAGAGCCTCAACTATCGGCTCCATATAGCCCTGGAAGATCTTTTGGATATTGTGCCAGCTGACGTTTATACGATGATCGGTGATGCGGTCCTGAAGGATATTATAGGTGCGGATCTTCTCCGAGCGGTCGGCTGTGCCAATCTGGGATTTGCGGTCCGCCGAGTACTTGGCGGCTTCCTCCTCATCTTTCTTTGCCTGGAGCTTGGCCACAAGGATAGACATGGCCATCTCTTTATTCTTGAGCTGGTTTCTCTGCGAGGTTGAACGCACATCTATGCCGGTAGGCTTATGGACGATACGCACGGCGGTCTCGACCTTGTTGACGTTCTGTCCGCCGGCTCCGCCCGAGCGCGAGGTCTCGATCTCTATGTCTGAAGGTTTTATTTCTATAGTTGTCTTTTTTCGCACTGGCAGAATGGCCACAGAAGCGGTAGAGGTATGAACCCTGCCTGTTTTCTCTGTATCAGGCACCCGCTGAATGCGATGCACCCCGGTCTCGAAGCGGAGCTTTTTATATACATCAATGCCGCGGATCTCAAAAGAGGCTTCCTTGTAGCCGCCGACACTTGAGAACGACTCGTCCACTACCGCCACGCTCCATCCCGCCAGCTTCGCGTAAGATATATACATATCCGCAAGCTCCTTGGCGAAGAGGGCCGCCTCTTCTCCACCCGCCCCGGCACGGACTTCGAGGATTATCTCGTTTGGGAATTCCTCATTTTCCGGCACGTCGGTGCTGAGAATCCTATCCATCTCTTCGAGGATCATCTGTTTCGACTCCTGGTCGGGCACTTCCAAATACGCCTTGGCCATATAAGCCGTCTTTGGGTTCGCTTTGTATTTTTCTATGTCAAATTCCAAAATCTACTTTTTCTTAGCCTTAGCCTGCTTCTGCTTGAAGCGTTCTACGCGGCCTGCGGAGTCAAGAACCTTTTCCTGCCCCGTATAAAAAGGATGTGAAGATGAAGAGATTTCCACGCGGAAAAGCGGATAAGTTTTACCATCCTTTGCCTTAGCTTCTTCCTTGGTGGCGACGGTCGAAGGAATGATATATTCCATGCCGTTGCCGTTATCCTTGAAGAGGACCGGTCTGTATTCTTTGGCGTGTATTTCTTTCTTCATTATATGCTCGGCTACTGTACCAGTATTTTAGACATCCTGCAACAGGTCGATATTGGCTTGTATGGTTGCCGCCCTGTTCATGACGCTATTGCCATAGGAAAGGCCGGAATTCGGTGCGCCGCTCGCACCATAGCAGTTTTTACCGGAATAATATCGGCAAGCAGCCGTGCGTTCGTTGGTAAACGAGCCCGAGGCCGCACCCAGGTCTTTGAGGAAGAGCGCCATGGCCATAATAGCGTCCGAAGGATTCCAGGGATCTGGGACAGATTTTCCAGTAGCCGCTGCGATACGGTTCTTCATGAGATTCCATGTGGATGGAATGAACTGCGCCGGACCCATGGCTCCGCCATAGCCGATCGAGAGTGGACACGATACCTTAGTGTTCAGGGGATCGCCCCCAAGCTCCGAGAGAAGCGTCTGGAGAAGAGGCAAGTCGCGCGTAGGATGTATGCCGTTCGGGAATACCCTGCCCGTGTTGACGTTACGGGTCTCTCCTGAAGATAGGTTGGTTATGACACAGGTACCGACATTTTGTCCAAGATTGGACTCCTGCTGGAGTATACCCAGGATGAGCGCCGGGCGCACACCAGTCTTCTGACTTGCAGCTTGGGCATACTGAAGCGCAGTGCCGAATGGTATGGCCGCGGAGTCACGGAGACCGAAGAGTGCTGTGCGTATAGCCGCAGCCCTGGCCTGCTTTTCGGCAAGGAGCTGGCCGTAGGCCTTCTCCTGATTCTGGCTCTGGGTAAGGAGAGTTTTCTGCTCAGCCTGGCTCTGCTCGACCTTTTTCTTATTGGCTTCAATCACAGCCTTGGCTTCGGCCTCGGCATCCCGCTGCTTGGCCAGTTCGGCTTTCTGAGTCTCCGTTTCAGATTTCACACCGCGGAGACTATCAACCAGCGCTATGAGAGAGCTTCGGGTAGATGTGTACAAGTCGATATCGACAAAGAAATCCGAGAAAGATTTTTCCGAAAGAATAGCTTCAGCTACGGAGAAAGAATCAATTTGGTTGGTCTTTCTGACCAATTCGGCAATGTGCTCTATATCCTGATCAATCTTGCTCTCAAGCTGGCTGATCTCACCCTGCTTTTTGGAAATATTGGAGTTGAGATTAGCGATAGCGATAGTCTTGCCCTTGATGGTAGCCTGAGCGGCATTGATCCTGGCAGTCAGCTTGGCCACTTCTGTAGCGTACGAAGCGGTATTCTTCTTGGTATTGTTCAAGACCTCTGTCCACTTCTCTATCTCAGCATTACAAGCATCCAGATCACGCTGAAGTTCGGCATTAGACTTACCGGCGATATTCGTATTACATGGATCAGTCTGAGCAGAGACCGGGTTTATGAAAAATGGCACAGCCGAAGCCGAAATTACCGAGAAGCACAGATAGAATACGATAAACTGACGTCGAAAGTTCATTATTATAATGCCGCCCGCGCGGCGAATTTATTTGGATTCCTTAGCGTCTTTGACAGGCACTTCGCCCTCGGCAGCCGTTTCATCAGTCTCTTCCTTGCCCTTCTTCTCCACCTCGATTGCCGAAAGATCTATAGGAGCCGCTTCCTCCTCTTTTTCTTCACGAGGGGCATTGACCAGCGCTACCACTTCCTCGGGATTTTCAAGGAGAGTTACGCCTTCCGGTATCACCACATCCTTTGCCAGTATCTGGCTTTCGAAGGAAACAAGCGGGGTTATATCGATGGCGATATTGTGCGGCAGGTCTTTGGGCATGGCCTCGATTTTGAGCGCATGCATGACCTTGACCAATATGCCGCCCATATCCTTGACCGCGGCGGAAACACCGGTGAACTCGATAGGCACTTCAACCTTAACTTTATGACCCTTCTCGAACACATAGAAGTCAGCATGACGAGGACTTCCGGTGACGGGATCAAAATCTATTTCGTGTATGAGGCTCTCCACGGCACCCTCAGGAGTCTCAAGCGAGATTACGGACGATTCTCCAGCCTCCTTCCATACTTTGAGGAAGTCGGTCTTCTTTATGGCAACAGGAGTACTAGGCTCCTTTTTGCCATAGAAAACAGCGGGAATCTTCCCCGCTTTGCGGATTTCGTCCGGTTTGACCTTTGTGTCTCTGATCTCAGCCTTGAGGGAGAGCATTTCCACATCTTAGCCTATTGACGACCTTTAATCAAGATGGAACAATGGCCTAAGACAGCGCTCTTTGGAGGTAAAGATGGACTGCACTGATGTCATATCCGCTTATGAAAATAGGAAAGAGAAACTAAAAAATGCAATTAGTAAGAACACCAAGCGCCTTCAGGAGCCGAAAATTGCGCCCCCTCATGAACAAACGCTCCGCCAGACCATCGCACACGATACCCGACTTCTCAACGAGCTTGAAAACCCATCAATCCTACTTGACGACCCGCACAAATAGCGGGCCTTTTTATTCAATAGCTATGTGCGAGGTAAGATAGTCGATAGTGCCACCGACTTTTTTACCGGGATTAAAAACATTTTGGGGATCGAATATTTCTTTGGTTTGCCGAAAGAGATCTAAGATTTCCGGCGAGTACATTTTACCCAAGTACGGAGTGCGGACTATGCCGTCGTTGTGCTCGCCAGTGATCGAGCCGTGGAACTTTCCCACGAGATCATAAATCTTCTCACCCACTTCCCTAATAGTTTGTATGTTTTTCTTATTGCGCATGTCCATGAGGGGTATGACATGGAAATTGCCATTACCTGCGTGTCCCGCGAGCGAATACGTGAGTTTGTAGTCATCCAGAATCTTCCTCATCGATGGTAGGAAGGCGGGCATGTCCCCAGGCCTGATCACCACATCGTCCACAAATGGGGCTGTGCGGGCGTTCCTCACATGCTTTCTCAGGAGATTAAAACTCTCACGGCGGATAGTCCAATACTTCTCGGATTCGCGGGCCGAGTCGACTCTGTGAGTCGGCAGATCGAAATGCTTCATCTTATCTTTCAATATATCGAGCTTCTTCAAGACCTCTTCCTCGGTCTTCCCGGTATACTCGACGAGGAGAACTAGCTTGGGCACTCCTCCGCGAAGGATCATCAGAGCCTCGGGGATAAAGCGCAGGATAAATTTCGGCAGAAATCTGACTGCCAGCTTGATAGACGCGTCATCATAGCACTCTATGGACTCAGGAGCGGTCGGCAATATCTCATTCACTACATCTGCGAGTGGCGACAAGTCTTTGAGGAAGATGACGAAAAGCCTCGACACCGGTTCGACCGGCACAAGTTTGACCTTAGCCTCCGTAACTATGCCGAGAGTGCCCTGGGAACCGACGAGTAATTTGTTCAGGTCGAAAGTTTTGCCATCCCAGATATTCCAGAGATAGTAACCGGCGGAATTTTTTGATACATTCGGTCTGGCTTTCTCTATCACTTCCTTGTTCTGCTCTATAAGTTGGTAGAGCTTCTCATAAAGCTCGCCTTCGAAACCGCCATCAGCCATCTTGCGGCCCAACTCCTGCTTGGTGAGGGGCTTTACGGTGTATTCGTTGCCATCGGCAAAAATAACTTTTGACTCCGTCACAAAATTTTCCATCTTGCCGTAGCGGAGCGTCTTCTCGCCTCCGGAGTTGTTGCTAATCATGCCGCCCAACGCGCAGAGATTCTTCGATGCAGTGTAGCAGGGCAATATCAGACCCCTTTCGAGAGTTCGTTTTTCAAAATCCCTGTAGAATAAACCCGGCTGTACTGCTGTTCCCTCTTCCCTTATCTCTCCGACCATATTCATATGCTTGGTCACATCGGCGATTATTGACTCGTTGAGTGGGCCGCCCGACATGCATGAGCCGGCGGCGCGAACAGTGACAGAAAGCGTCGGATCCTTGCTCTTGTTCTCCCCCACCCATTTCACCAAATTTTGCAGATCTTCCGGGTTCTTGGGATACACCACGAGCCTCGGCCTCACCATAAACAGCGACGCGTCTTTGCTGTAAAGCTTGAGTGTCGCCTCGTCATCCAAAGCTTCTCCTCTAAAAAACTTTTTTATCTCCTCTTTCACAATTTGTTGAAAAGTTTTAGTTTGGCTGTCACGATCTTCTTCATCTCTTCCACACCTTCAGCCATGAATTTGTAAGGGGCCAGTTCGTCGGAGCTCAAGCCTTTCTTGATGCCTTTTTTGTATGCCTGGCGGAGCTCGGTATTGATGTGGACTATGCGGATGCCTGCCTCAATAGCCTGTGCTATATCTTCGTCGGTATTACCAGAAGCTCCGTGGAGTACCAGTGGTACGTTTACCACCTTGGCAATCTCCTTTATCCTCTTAATATTCAGCTTCGGCTCGCCGCTTTTTATAAGTCCGTGAATATTGCCGACCGATGGGGCAAAGAGGTCCACACACGTCTCTTCTACAAATTTCGCGGCATCTTCGGCACTTGTCTGAGTCTCTTCCGAGACTCCCTCTGGTATCTCATCGCGCAGCATGGAACCAGAGCCGATGAAGCCGAGTTCGCCTTCGACCAAGATCTCCGGATTCTCTCCTTTGGCGTAGTTGACCACCTCCTTAGTCATCATTACATTCTCAAAGAAAGGTTTCTCGGCTCCGTCGATAATGACGGAATCGAATTTGTTATCTTCAGCTTCCTTTGAAGCCTCGACCGAGTAAGTATGGTCGGCATTAAGGTACACGGGTAACCCCTTACCCTGCTCTACCGAAACAAGCGCGCGTATCTCGGCTACACCAAGGAAAGACCTCTCCTTTTCTGACACTCCTATGATAACCGGTACTCCGAGTTCCTTGGCCGACTCCACCACTGCGTTAAAGCCCTCGGAATCCGATACGTTGAAGTGGCCTATGGCAACCATTTTTTCTGCCGCTTCCGCAACAGCCTCCTTAAGCGTTTTCATTGGTACTATTTTACCACGGCAGAGTTAGACGTGTTAGAATTATGCAAATGCACGATTTTGTGGCTATAGGCGACATCGTTACAGACACTTTCATTAGGCTCAAGGATGCGAGTGTGCACTGCGATATTGATAGGGAAAAATGCACAATCACAATGCCATTCGGCGAAAAGATTCCCTTCGATTCTGCGGAGGATGTTTATGCGGTAGGCAACAGCCCCAATGCCGCCGTCTCGGCCGCCCGCTTAGGGCTTTCATCGGCCCTTATAGCTGATTTAGGTGATGATGCACTCGGCAAGGAGTGCTTGGCGGCCCTTGAGTCAAACAAAGTAGATGTAGGATTAGTAAAGACTCATGCTGGACACACCACGAATCACCATTATGTGCTCTGGTATGAGGATGACCGCACCATACTCGTGAAGCACGAGGCTTATGAATACAAACTGCCGGAGTTTGCGCCGCCGAAATGGCTTTATCTCTCTTCTCTGGGTGAGGACACTCTCGACTACCACAGACAAATTGTCGAGTATTTGAACAGGCATCCGGAGACCTCGCTCGCTTTCCAGCCCGGCACTTTCCAAATAAACATGGGCAGGGAGTTGAAAGAGGTTTATGCACGGACAGCCATCTTTTTTTGCAATATAGCCGAGGCCGAGAAGATTTTAGGAATAAACACTCTAGGCAAGGAAGAACTGCTCAAGCGCATGCGGGAACTCGGACCAAAGATTGTGGTACTTACGGACGGACCCAGTGGTGCTTATGCATATGATGGCAGAGAGGTCATTTCCCAAAAGCCGTTCCCGGATACCAAACCCCCGCTCGAGCGCACCGGCGCCGGCGATGCCTTCGCATCCACTACCGTCGCAGCCTTGGCACTTGGTCACGATCTACTCACGGCACTCTCCTGGGGCGCAGTTAACTCTATGTCAGTCGTACAGCAAGTCGGCGCTCAGAAAGGTCTCCTTACGCGAGAAGGGATTGAAAGACTATTGAAGTAATCCACCGACAACGACATTATCTGAAACCCATTTGCCATCAATATAGCAGCCGATCCAGAAAGTTGGGTGTTTAGTGTCGTAAGGTCCGGAAAAACTCAACTTGAAATCTTTATTTCCTATGCCGGGAACAGAATAAGCCATATCTTCAAGACTTAAGGTGCATTCCTTCGCATTCGAAGTCCAAGAGATGACTACATTATCAGTTTGTCTTATCCAGCCTTTCGTGCCATTTGCTCGAATTTCGACTTTAGAGATCTGACTTTCCGGAGTCGATGTAGTGACCGGAACCACAGAGGGTTTCGGCTGAGGCTTTGTGGTGGTAGTTTTTTCAACTTTCTTTTCGGCATTTTGCTTTAGCACTTCACTTGCTCTATCTGAGCGCATAAAAGATCCCCAGTTCCAACTCCATGGCTTCCACCACGCAGCCATAGTAATCTGCGGGATTATTACCAACGCAAACACAATTGGTATCAATTTTTTCATGATTTTAGAGAAGGCTTTTAACCCCCTCAATTATAGCAGTTTTGCCCATGCTGTAGTGCTCTATCAATTCTTCCGGTGTGCCGGACTGACCGAACTGATCATCGACTCCAATAAACCTCATGGGCACGGGAAAGTGTTTTGCCAGGCACTCCGCCACCGCGCTGCCCATGCCGCCCCTTATCTGGTGCTCTTCGACCGTCACAATATTTTTAGTCTTCTTAGCAAGAGCTATTACAGCCTTTTCGTCCAAGGGCTTAATAGTCGATAGGTTCATCACCTCCACTTCAATTTTTCCCGAGAGCTCCTTAGCCGCTTCAAGAGCTTTATACAAGAGCGCGCCTGTAGCAATGATGCCGACTTTAGGCTTTTTAGACTCCCAGACTATTAGCGCTTTGCCGATCTCAAAGGGGGTCTTATCCGTAGTCATGACAGGGGTCTTCTCGCGCGCCAGTCTTATATATACTGGCGTATCTGTCTTAGCTGCGGCTACGGTGGCCTTACGCGCTTCAATAGCATCGCAGGGTGAGATCACAACCATCCTCGGAATGACTCTGGTAATAGCGATATCCTCAATGGCCTGATGTGTGCCGCCATCCGGACCTACACTGATGCCGGCATGAGAGCCGGCGATCTTCACTGGCCGGTTATTGTACGCAATGGTCGTGCGGATCTGCTCCCAGTTGCGGCCAGGGCTAAACATTGCGTACGAAGTGATAAATGGAATCTTGCCCATTGCCGCCATGCCTGAGGCTACCGAAGCCAAGTTCTGTTCCGCCACACCTATTTCTACGAATCTATTTGGAAATTTTTCCTTGAAAGCCAGGGCCTGTGCGGATTCGGTCAGGTCGGCACAGAGCACGACAACTTGTGGGTTCTCTTCTCCCGCCTTCACAAGCCCTTCGCCAAAGCCTTTGCGTATCGGTACTTGCTCGACATCTTTGTCGAATAGCTTTTCATTCAATTTCAAATCAGGATTGAGCATTATTGATGTTCGCTTCTTATTTTGCCGCCGAGAGTACGGAGCTCGTGTAAAGCCATTTTGGCTTCCTCAACATTCGGCGGCTTGCCATGCCAGCGGTAGTCTCGCTCAAACTCTTTCACTCCCTTCCCTGGTATGGTATGGGCGATGATGACGGTAGGCTTTTCATATATGGTCTTGGCCTTATTGAAGGCATCAACAATCTCACGAATGTTGTGGCCATCAATCTCAATCACATGCCAGTTCCAGGCTCGCCATCTGTCTGATAAGGACTCCAGGGGCATCACGTCTTCGGTGAAGCCGTCTATCTGAATATTGTTCCTGTCTACAACAGCGGTGAGATTGCGCAATTTGTTCTTACCTGCAAGCATAGCAGCCTCCCAGAGCTGTCCTGAGTCGTGCTCACCGTCGGAGAGGAGCGCATAGATTCTTCTCTTATCTTCCTTTGCATCCATTCTGTCAGCCAGAGCCATGCCAACGGCTTGTGAGAGGCCGGATCCAAGCGGTCCGGATGATGACTCAAGGTAAGGCAAGAAATCTCTGTGCGGATGACCCTGCAGGCGTGAGCCGAACTTCCTCAAAGTTCTTAGTTCTTCCATGGGGATATACCCAGCATGTGCCAGAGTTGAGTAATAAACCGGGCAAATATGGCCGTTACTAAGCACCAGCCTGTCTCGCTCCGGCCACTTGGGATCTTTGGGTTTATGTTTAAGAATATGGAAGAAAAGTACGGTAAAGATGTCAGCCATGCCAAGAGGCCCGGCGGTATGGCCGCTCTTAGCCTCTAGGAGCATATTAATAATGGAGATGCGAATGTCATTCGCGCGCTTCTCCAGTTCTGTTACTTTTTCATCTGTAATGTCCATAGTTCTTTGAATCCTGAACCCACTACCAGCCTGTCCGCACCGGCTTCAATTAGTTTTTCGTAATTCGATATGTTTATACCGCCGTCGACAGATATGATTTTGCCGGGGAATCTTTCTTTGACCTCTCTTATTCTATCAAAGATGCGCTCGTCTAAGGGGTGTCCCTGCTCACCAATCTTGGCTATAGACATTAGATGCACGAAGTCGGCCCCAAAAACTTCGTCCGTGATTGGTATATGCATTTCTAATCCTAAACCGACCTCCATACCTTCGGTCTTCGGTAATATCTTATGCGCAATAATCCGCTTTGCTCCCCTTTCCTTCCATATATCGAATATCTCTTCGGGATCTTCCACCATTAGATGCGCTTCAAAATCTCTCTCGATCGGAGCCCAGACATCATCTTCCAGCACGTCTACATGCACAAACTTCACTTCCGGCGGCAAAAAAGCAACTGCATTTATGAAATCTTCTTCGTTTTTCTCCAGAATCGCGGGGATTATCTCCATTTAATCCAGTTTCGCTATGCGCCTTATATGTCTCTCTTCTTCGGAAAAAGGAGTATTGAGCCAGAGCTTCACTGCCGAGGCGGCTTCGTCTGCCGGTACGAAACCCGCAGCAAGCGAGAGCACGTTAGCATCATTGTGTTCTCTGGAGAGCTTCAGCACTTCCAAGTTATTGCCATAGTAGACTGCCGCACGTACCCCCCTCTCTCTATTTGCCGCCATTGCCTCGCCTTCACCGGATTTACCGATAATGATTCCTTTGGCCTCGATATCGCGAGCCACCGCTTCGGCCACCGGTCGGATAAAGTCCGGGTAATCATCATCCTTGTCGAACTGGTGCGGTCCCTTATCCTCCACTTCATGTCCGAGGTCGCGCAAGAAAGGGATCAGTTTCTCCTTGAGTTCGAACCCGGAATGATCGCTACCAATATAAATTTTCATATTTACTCCTCTAGATTTCTACGAATATAGTTGGCAAATACCCCAATTACATATCCCCCAATCAGGAAGGTTAGGGCGGACAAATGTATCAAATTGATATCACTCGGATAATAAATACCCAATGGGCCATGAATTCTTTCCAACACACCACTGAGCAGGAAAGCCGGGTAAGTAAGGATTATTAACATAATAGCAAGAAGGCCTCCCCAAAATTCTCCCGCCATTTCTGTAATAGATACTGCCAATAGAAACAGGATAGGAGGCACGACAGCGAAAAGTAGGGTAAATCTGCTAAACAAAAGTGATCTGACTCTGTACTTGTAGTCACCTAATCGTGACCAAATAAGATGTACGATCCAACTTAGAGCAAGCCACCCAAATCCAGCCAATAAGGTCATAAAAATGCTAAAAACATACCCACCCATCGCCCTCTCCATCCATAACTCGGCAGGGCGAGGCACCGGCAGAAGCGGTAAACGAGCAACCACAACAACAAGCTGGGGTATGAAAGTGGCGTGATCTACATACCCGAGTCCTTGCTCGACTGATAAGTAATCTACGACTAGTGGTATGCTACCTGCAAGAGAAATGGTGACCGAGAGGACTCCTAATATTAGTCCGCTTTTAATCCAAGTTTTCATTTTATTTTCGACCCTGACTTCACCACATGCTCTATAAGAGTATGCGTATACCCCATCTCATTGTCATACCAAGCCAAGACTTTCACTAAGTTGCCGCCAACTACTCGGGTGAAGGCGAGATCGGCGATAGAGGCATGTGCCGCGTCGCGCACATCGGAGGAGACAATCGGTTCATCTGTCACTTCGAAAATATTTTTCCACTTATCCGTGTGTGAAGCCTTGGTCATGATCTGGTTCACTTCTTCTACAGTCGTATCGCGTTTGGAGATGAAGGTGATATCGGCAATCGAGCCGATAACCGTGGGCACGCGGATAGAGATTCCGTCGAACTTGCCATCAAGCTGTGTGAGAGCTTTGCCAACGGCTATAGCTGCTCCGGTACTCGATGGCACGATGTTTTGCGCCGCCGCACGGCCCTCTCGCCAATCCTTCTTGTTCGGGCCATCTACGATTCCCTGGCTCGCTGTATAAGAGTGGACGGTATTCAATATAGCTTTCTCCACTCCGAGCGCTTCGTCGAGGATAGCCAGTACAGGAGAAGCGGCATTGGTGGTACAAGAAGCGTTCGAAGTGATCTCGCAAGTCTCGAATTTATCCTCATTGATACCAAGAAGCACCGTAGCGCCTTCTACTCCCGGCACCGGATCATCCTTCATCGGCGCGGTTACCACCACGCGCTTGGCCCCGGCATCAAGATGGGCTTTGGCGGTGGCGTAGGTCGTATAGCGACCAGTAGCTTCGACCACTACATCAATGTTCAAATCCTTCCAAGGGAGACGAGATGGCTCGGGCTCTGAGAGATACTTGGCATCCAATTTACCTTTCCACTGGCCGTAAACGGTATCGAATTTCAGAAGATACTCGATATTCTCCTTTTGAGCCAAGTCGTTGACCGCCACAACCTCAAGGTCCGGATTCTCCTTTGCTAGTTTATAAAACGCCCTGCCGATGCGCCCAAAGCCGTTAATTGCTACTCGTATAGTCATGGGTAAATTGTATCATCCTGAGCTTAATTTAAGCCCTACTCTTTCTACTTGACAAACTCATAGTATATGTAGTATAATTATAAAGGATCACAAACCTCTTTTTGGAGACAGGCAATGGATGCGGAGACTCAGAAAATCGCAGGAGCATTGATGATGCAAGCCCTGGTACTCCTGATATGTTGGGCATTTATCTCAAGATCAGCCAGGGCCGCAGACTCCAGGAACTTCGGCAGCGCTGTACGCTGGGGACTCGGCAGCATGCTCATTGCGATACTTCTTCTTTGAGAAGAAGGTTGCTACCAAGGTGCGTCGCAAGACGCACCTTTCGTTTTATCTCTTATTCCCCTACTCCGGCAGGTATAGCCGGGGCGGTTGGCTCTTTGTACTCTTCTTTCTTGACCGAAGCGCTGTGGCCATCAACCTCGTAAGAGGTATTCTGGGCTTCGAAGAAATTGACGAGCTCGTAGACGTCGGTAGCGGTAGACATCCACTTGGCCGGGTTGGTGGCATTGTAGAACTTTGGCAGTCCAAGCTCCTCCAAGCGTCTGTCGGCGACATACTGCACATACTGGTTCACGTAATCGGCATTGAGGCCGAGAATGCCTTGAGGGAAAAGATCTTTGTTGTACTGCGTCTCGAGGTTCACACCCTCGATGATGATATCGCGGATCTCGGCGGCGAAATCCTCGGTAAGAAGTTCCTGATTCTCCTCCAAAATATTGTGGACCAGGTTCATGCCGAACTTGAGATGGAGAGACTCGTCGCGAAGAACCCAGTTGATCATCGAGCCGAAGTTACGGAGCTGATTCCTTTGGCGGAAGCTCAAGGCCACCATAAAGCCAGAGTAGAACCAGATACCTTCCATAACTATATTAGTAGCCACGAGATTCCTGAGAAAGTCCTTCTTGCCGTCCATGGTCTCAATGTTCAGTGTCTCTTCCGTCATCCTCCTCATATATTTATTTATGTACTCTTCTTTGGCGGCCATCGAAGGCACACTTAAGTGGAGCTGGAAGATATTCTCGCGGTCAAAGGGAAAAGTCTGCAAAACATATTCAAAGGCCACACAGTGGTTGGCCTCCTCCCACATCTGTTTGGCCAGATATAGGTGCGCTTCGGGAGATTTGAGATAGGGATAGATACCGAGAGCTATGGAACGGTTGACGATGAGCTCCGCCGGATTGAAGAAGGCCATAAGGAATTTGACGGCATGCCTCTCGTCTTCCGTCATCTTCTCCCAGTCATCGAGATCTTCCTTGAGAGCAATTTCGTGCGGGAACCAGGTATTCCTGACTGCCTGATTATAGAGATCATAAGCCCACTGGTAGCGGATGGGATGCAGATTCATGTCGTCCGGACTGGCTTTCCCTATGAGCATTCTGTTTTATTTATTTGCAAATATTAATTACTGACAACTATCGCAGATATTGGCGTCTGCGGGATTCTCCGGCATGTGCACGACCAAGCCTTGTCTGGACTCTGCTGGCACGCTTGGCTCGACTCTCACCGTTTCCGGCTCACGGGAAGCAACCGTTACAACCTGTCCGGACTCAACCGGCTTCTCGGAGATCTTCGATACTTCGACGGATTCTATGAGTTTCGGCTGGATTGCGGTCTTGTTCCATACCGGAGCGCTCGGAGTGGCGGCTACTGGCACAGTTTTGAGGGCGGCGAAGCCCTTCTTGCCCATGGCAGTACCCTTGTTGACTGCCACAGTCGACTGCTCGGCGGTATGGCGTGGCTTCATGTGGAGGTAGTAAGTAGTCTTTACACCTTTCTCCCAGGCAGTCTCATAAATCTTCATCGTCTCGTCGATATCCCGAGTCTCGAGGTACATGTTGCGCGAGAGAGCCTGATCAACCCACTTCTGCGCTCTTGCGGCCACCTCTATATAAGCATAGGCGGAGGTAGTGAAGGAAGTTTTATAAATATCTTTGATGTGGTCCGGTATCTCTTCGATCGAGGAGATATCGCCCTGGAGCTCGATGATGCGGCCCTTGACCTTCTCCCAGAGATCCATGTTCTTGAGATCGCGCACGAGGTTGTGATTGATATCCAGGTATTTGCCGCTGATCTTGTTGCGCGAGAAGACTTGGGAGAAGCGGGCATCGATGCCCGGTACCGTACCGACAACCAGGCCGATGTTGGCATTCGGAGCCACGGCCATGAGTGTACAGTTCCTGATACCGGTCTTAACCTTCTCGCGCAGGATGTTCCAGTCGAGTCCGCGATGATGGCTCTCCTTATCGACGGTAAGCGGCACGCCGCGGCGCTCCTCGAGAATTTCCAGGGTATCCACAGGCACCATACCCTTGGACCAGCGGCTGCCTTCGAAATTCGGATAGTTGCCTCTCTCGCGGGCCAGATTGGTACTCTCGTCGATAGCCATGTAGGAAACAAATTCGAAGATACGGTCAGTAAAGTTATGCGCATGGACGGAATCATATGACAAGCCAAGGCGTTCGAAGACATCGGCCAAGCCCATAACCCCGAGCCCGATGGCGCGGTTCTCCTTATCGCTCTTCTCGGCTTCTTTGACGGGGAGCTTGTTGATATCTATGAGATTGTCCAGCTGGCGGACGGCAAGACGGACCGACTCCTCGAGTTTCTGCCAGTTGACCTGCTTCTCCGAGACATGCGCGGCTAGGTTTAACGAAGCGAGGTTACATACGGCTATGTTGTCTTTGTCCTGGTGGAGGCAGATCTCTGTGCACAGGTTCGACATATGGATGGTACCCATATTGTTGTTGAGTGCCCGGAGATTGATGGGGTCCTTCCAGGTGATCCACGGGTGGGAAGTAGTCTGGAGGGCTACCAAGGTCTTCCTCCAAAGCTCGCGGGCGGGCATCTTCTTCCAGGCCCGTATTTGACCTTTCTCGGCCATATCCACATATTCGGCATAACGCTTGGAGAAGACTTTGCCGTACATCTCGTTCAAGTCCGGAGTCTCGGCCGGATCGAAGAGGTACCAATCCTCGCCCGCCTTCACTCGCTTCATGAATTCATCGGAAATATAAGCGGCAGTGTTGGCGGTACGCATACGCAGGTAGTCATCCCCGGCATTATGCTTCCAGTCGAGGAAGTCCGGGAAATCGAGGTGCCAGTTTTCCATATAGAAACACAATGCTCCCTTCTTCTTCCCCCCGCGCTGAATGGCGCGGATGGCGGTGTCGATAATCTTGGCGAAAGTCACCGGACCGGTCGATGATCCTCCGAAGTTGCTTTTCAGCGGCGAGCCGGCTGCGCGAAGTTTGGTTACCGATGCGCCCAATCCGCCGGAACCCTTGGAAAGAAGCATGACGTCCGAGACCGACTTGGCAATATGCTCCATGTCGTCATGTATCTCAAGAAGGAAGCAGTTAGACAGTGAGGAGCGTACTGTACCGGATCCGAGCATGGTCGAACCTCCGGCCATGTACTCGTGTTTGGAAAGTTTGTCATAGAAGCGGACAGCCCAGGCGGTTGGATCGTCTTCGTTATATGAAAGTCCCATGGCTACGCGCATGAAAATGTACTGAGGAGTCTCTAGCGGCTTCTGGTCAGCGTCCTTCATGCCGTAGCGGTTCATGAGACCGTCGAGCCCTGAGTATAGGAAGAGCTCGTCGCGGTCGAGATTCATGGCATCGGTAATACGCTCCAGATCAAACTTCTCTATCATAAAGGGATGGAGCCGTCCGGCCTCTACGCCGGATTTGACGAAGTTGATGAAGCCGTCGCGATGCTTGATGATCAGTTCGGCGCGGTCATCTGACTTGTAGTGGCCGACCACCTTCTTATATATGGTCTTCAACAGCAATCTCTTGGCTATGATGTCGTAATCAGTATCATCCTTGATATTTTGGATAGCGGCGTTGATGGTAGCCACGTCCATCTCGTCGGTAGTGATGCCATCATAGACGGTCAGGCGCGTGTCATTGGCTATCTGTATGACTTTGGCTATGGGATCAGGCAGGCCCTTTGTCTCTCTCTGTATGGAGCGGTTGATGTAATCGGCATTCCAGGGCTCCTTGGTGCCGTCTCGTCTTGTGACAAATATAACCATAGAAAATTACTCTGTTTGTATCCATATTCTAGGTGAAAAACCGGTCAAAAGCCCTGTGGATTAGAATGCAAAATACACCTCCGTGCCTGTGTCAACCGAGTGTCTTTGAGAGAAACCCGCTGGCACCTCAAGGACATATTTTACGGCTTCGCTGGGCCGGAAAGTATCAGGGTAACTTTCTGGTTTGATGTCCTTTTCTATACCAACCACACGCTTCTCGGAATTTATCCAAATAATATCTATCGGAAACTTCATATCCCTCATCCAGAAGCCGTAATCCCCGGGCTCTTCAAAAACGAAAAGCATTCCCTTACCCTCGGGAAGACTTTCACGTCCCGAAAGCCCCTGTTCCCTCTCCTCAGGAGAGTCGGCAATGGCTACGCTTATAGTTGTATCGCCGATCTGAAGCGTATCCGGTCCGCAGTCGCAGCTATACGGCAGGAATTTAAAAGCCAGTACCAGAGCCGATACCGCTATTGCCAGTAAGACGAGCTTTTTCCTCAAACTCATATTTAAAGTATAACAAAAGCTCCCTTGCGGGAGCTTTTGTCTGTAAATTCCCTTGCGGGATATTACATAGGGCGGCGGTTCATGCCCGGAGCGCGGGGCTCGAGGGGGCGAGCTACGTTGACCGTAAGCTTGCGACCTTCGAAATCCACACCGTTCCACATGTTGATGGCAGCTTCTGCTTCCGCATCATTTGCCATCTCGACGAAACCGAATCCCTTGGAGCGGCCCGTCATTCTGTCGATTATGATCGAAGCAGAAGTAACGGAACCAGCCTTGCTGAAAGCATCCTTAAGCGACTGTTCGGTCGTGGTGTAAGGAATACCTCCTACGTAGAGCTTTGTTGACATCTCTATAACTATTTGCCGGCCAAATTTTTAAACATGTAAGCGCCGGTCTTTTCTCTTCTACGTTCACAGGGCAAGCCCGAAACCTATGGAGAAACTTACATCCCCCTTATTATATTCCAACCCGCTTTTCTTGTCAAGTCAACTCTGTGAATTACTCCTTTTTCAGATCCAGGCAAACCGAGTTGATGCAGTAGCGCTTCCCTGTCGTAGTCGGCCCGTCATCGAAGACATGTCCGAGATGCGCTCCGCAGTGCGCGCACTTCACCTCTGTCCTGTGCATGTCATGGGAGTTGTCTGGCTCGAGTACTACATTTTGCGTGTTGGCCGGATTGTCGAAGGAGGGCCAGCCGGTGCCGGAATCAAATTTGGCATCGGATTTGAATAATTCCGCTCCGCAATTTTTGCAGATATATGTACCCTTGTCCTTGGTATGGACATAAGCGCCGGTGAAAGGAGCTTCAGTGCCTTTGGCAAACATTACTTCCTTTTCGTCTTCGGTAAGTTTTGGATTAAGTTCTGTCATTGTGTTTTAGTTTTAGCCAATTTCTTTCTCTATTCTTCTCACCTGACCGTGTATGACCTTCTCGGCATCGCGGAGATTCTGTCTGAGCCTATCAATTATAGCCTCCTCCTCCTCGGTCAATTTCCTCCTCGACTTCGTCTTCTCTAATAGCCTGATAGAGTCCTCGACGTCTTCCTTGAGAAGGACGAAGGATTGATCGACCAGATGCTCTATATTATGAAGTTCGGCCCTGAACTTCCTGTTGGTCATCCTCACGGTATGGAAACCCCTCATGAATATGATAAAGAGGAGGAAGAGGAGTGCAAGCACTGGCACCGCTATGGCCAGGACGGTAAGGATCGTCGAACCTATAGAGCGGAGCCATCCGGCGTTGATGAGCACGGTCTTCGGTGCGGTCGGCTCGCTTTGGGCGCCTCGACGGTCTATAGCTATGGCGGTCAAGTCGTATGCTCCGCTCTCCATGCCCTTGGTATCCAGAGAAAGTGAGAAATCGCCGGAGTCATCGGATTTGGTATCCTTGGTAAACGGTGATATTTCTCCGGAGTCGGAGCCGAAGATCCCGCCGAGAGATCCGCCCTTAGTAAGAGTGACTCTAACTATCGAGTTTGGCAAAGCTGTACCTCTTACAATGATTGGCGCCGATCCGGAAATCTTGTCGGTATACGAAGTGATCTTGGGTGCCGGGATTCCCTTCACCTCCACATTAACCGAAGCCGTAGCGAAGTTCCCCGCCTCGTCATAAGCTCTGGCAAAAATTGTATGCTCGCCCGGCGGCAGAGGATCTGTCACATATATGCCGGTACCGTCTTCGACCCAGTCTTGCATCTCACCCTTGTCCACTTGAATGCCGAAGGACTTTATACCCGAGGTATCGTCGGAGGCAGAGAGCGACAGTCTGACTCTCGGATCGGTATCATCGGGACGCGCCACCTCTTTCATTACAAATGAGTCAGGATCAGTGGTATCGACCTTGATCATGTAGTGGGCGGTCGAACCCCAACCTTTACTATTCTTGTTCTGTACGTGGAAATACCATATGCCATCTTCGATATTGTCTATCTCCCTATTAGTTATGGGCGGAGTGTACTCCGCGGTCGGAGTGGAATTGGCGCTCTTTCCCAGAAGCACTCTGGTTGCCGTCACGCCCGGCTCGTTCGTCCAGGAGAACTTGGCATCTTCCTCCCCATACCATTTGCTCTGCACCGGGTGCGAAGACGAAGTGATATTGGGAGCGCCGGGAGTACCCGAAGGCTCGACTTCCTCAGCCGGGACTACCGGAGCTGGAGCTCCGCCTAGGGTGTATGTCGCTGAGAGACCGCAATTGTAGCAGAGCTCTGTACCATTGCCATCGTTTGCCAGGACCGATGCGGCCGTATAGGAAACCTTGGCGGAGCCTGATCCGACTACGCGGAAGCTGACGGTAGCGACAGTTCCACCCGTACCGCTCCATCCCGGGTTAGGTACAACACCTTCGAAGCTCACCTTGCCATCAGAGTTGGAGTATGAAGGATCGGCAACCCACAGAGTCAGTATCGAGCCGGTTTTAGAAACCGATGTAACCTGCAGCTTGTCCGTCGGAAAGGTGAGAGATCCCGATACCGCATTGATAGCCTGAGGCGAAGAAACCCTGACTCTTATAGAGAAAGTTTTTCCCGCAGCGTATGAATCTGATTCCGGCGAAATGAAGAGCGTAGCGGCACTGGCCAGAACCGGCGCGACGAAGAAGATTATTACGAAGAGCGCTTTGAATAGCGAAGAGCGAGTATACATAACGCTCCAATAATTATAGCAAGGAAAATCTCTGCGGGGAGCCTGTACGGCAGAGAAACAGACTCTACTCTGTAATTGCCCTTATGGTCAGTAGCTTTTATATAAACTCTCTTCAAGAGCAGATTGTCTTTGACTTCATACGGACTTGCGGCCTCCACCCAGTCCTCGTCATCAGGTCGGCCGAAGAAGGTCTCGGCTACCTCAAACTTGGCTACACCGGTATTCTTATCGAGAGCCGAGAAGGAAACGAACAGCCGGCCGGCATAGACATCGTCGGATCGCGACAGAAGAGGAGCAAATGTTTCCGGCACGATGGTATCCTCTACCGATTCTGAAAGAGAGGCGCTAAGCCTGACCGAGGCAGACGTGCCCTCACCGTCGTTCTTAAGCGCCTGCACCGCGCTGAATGTTATGCCGGAGAGATCGCTCTTGTCGAACTCACCGACAACAGAGAAGACCGTCCGTTTGCCCTTGAACCCGCCCGGAGTAAATCCGGCAAAGGAAATGGAATTTGTCGATGTCGACAGCGTAGGCGGAGTGATCCAAAAGACTATTACCGAATCACCGCTTCGGACTTCTTTAACTTCCATACCTAAAGGGATCCGGACAGTAGCTTCGAGTGCGTTCACGGATTCCGATATCGTATCAACTTCTATAACAGCCGTAGCTGCGGAGAGAGTCACAGGGAGCAGAAGCATAAGAGATGCTATATATATTGGGTATTTCATCATCCGGTCCAGTTATAAGCCAGTATGGAAAAGTCTATGAGGTCCACTTTTTTATCGCCGTTCAGATCGACATTGGCCGGCGGATTGGGGCGCTTGTACCAGAAGGCTACTATAGAGAAGTCCACAAGGTTAACCTTGCAGTCCTTGTTGGTATCGCCCTTTTTATTGCAAGTCTTCGGCAAGTTGCCTATAAGCACGTTCTGTGTGCCGACTTTGAAGGCGGCAACGGAGCTGAATGAGCTGATCTCACCCGACAAAGCGCTCTTGGATTTGGTGCTGTGGTCGCCATACTCAAGTGGCACCGTGTCGAAATTATAGAGATAGCCACCGGAGGCATCAGCCTTGGTTTTGGCGAAGAAGGGCTCGTCGGAGTTAACCTGGATCGTGACATCACTCTGGGCGGCCGTCTGGCCAAAGATAGAGATATTGTCTCCCCTTTTGACTTCGCTTTTGTCTACGGCAATGGTCGGAGTGATGAAGATGCCTCCGATATTCATGGTAGAGCCATCGGTAACGGAAACCGGAAAGGTCAGGAGACTGCTGCGCACGCCATTGTTGTCTTCGCTATATAATGAGAAGAAGTAATTACCTCCCGAGAGGTTCATAAGTGAGACTGCGAAGTTGGCTGCAGCATCAGCCACGGTAGTAATGACAACTTGTGCGTCCTTAAGAACCGTCACCGTACTTCGCGGATAGGCCCGTCCTGAGAAGTTCACTCTGCCGCTCCCAGTACCACCGCCAGTGTATCCTCCGCCCCCGCCTCCACCTCCTCCGCCACCTCCGCCCCCGCCTCCACCTCCTCCGCCAGCCGGAGCGACGGGCATAGCAAAGACTTCAGTCGAAGTAGCTACTGTATTGCCAGCCGCGTCGATGACCCGGATTATAAAGTAGTAAGTAGTGCCATTGGAAAGTCCTGTACGAGTCGAGGTGAGTACATTGCCGACATTAGTGTATGAGTAATCACTGCCCGCCGTAACAGTTTGTCCCACCGAGTACGAGCCGACCGACCAGCCAAGCACACCGTCGGCAGCCGTCCAATTGAGCACTACCTGCGCATTACCCGGAGTGGCCGCGAGAATAGGCGTGGTTATGAAGGGATAATACAGGAAACCGCTTGATAGATTAAAAGCGGTTGCCGATGAAGTGCCTATGGCAAGCTGGGATATTACGCTTATGAGAGAGTAGCTTGGGGAGGTAGAGTGTCCGCCGGGAGCGATAACTGGAGCGAGTACGGAATAGCCGCCGGAAGAGAAGTTTTGCGCCCTAGCTGTGGAAAATATTCCGGCAAAGACGAAAGAGAGAATGAGAACCTTAAGTGCTCTGTTATTGTGCTGGAGAAGTGACATTGATAGAGGCTACCTCGATTATTTTCTTTGTAGACGGTCTCCAGAGTATAGCCTTCCTGGATATGGTATAGATGAGAACCTTATCACCAGCTTCCGCATTTTCGAAGAACGGCTGGCCGCTAAGCTTCGAGGGGTCCGAGACAGTTGCCATGGTTGGGGTCTCATCGTCAGGCAGGATTATGAACCTTCCCACTTCAGCCACGACCTTCTGTATCTCTTCCTGCGCAGCCAGAGCCGGATCCGAAGCCTTCTGGAGCTTCTCTGCCAATACGGCCGTTGAGATTAAGCTAAGGATCCCGACTGTCAGAACTGCCAGAAATACCATTCTTAACTTCTTAGACAGACTCTTGAATTCCTGCTTCAAATTTTCCATTGAGCGAATTATAGCAGAGCCAAGTATGACCAGCTAGATTATGACTAATTTACTATCTATAGCTACTAATTGCCCACCAATTTCTATTTGCTCCGTCAGCAACAAATGTAACTGCAGAACCTGTACCAGAAAAAATAACATATTCGGGTCCGCCTTCAATCATATCTCCCGAAGATGGTAGGAGAGTTATCTTTCTACCAGAGCAAGAGGTTGAATCTGTTTTTACTACTTGAATCACTCCGTTATTCTGAACGGTTGTAGGTAATGTGAAAGTTTCGTCAGTAGATGTAGAGCAATCGAAGCTAACTACATGAAATTTGAACTTATTATCCCCTATTAAATTAAAAGTGGTTATTTGGTTACTTCCAGTCGCCTTTACGATCCCTACTCCAACAAACACGCCCATCACCAAAACTAGAGCAACACTTAAAGCAAGTTTATATTTTTTTGTCATATTTTATTTTATGGCCCGCTTTGCGGGGATGGTTCAGATGGAGAAACATCAACTATAGGTGTTGATTCGGGCTCGACTTGGGGAGTTAATTCTGGTTCAGATGGTAATACGGAAGGAGTAGTTGTAGGCGTGGTTTCTATCATAGATGGAGTGCTTGTTGCCTCAACTGGCATAGTGGTTGTAGAAGTCGGCTCATTTGAGACTGGCGGAGTTGTTGGCGGAGGAGGCACAGATTCTACAACTGCGGTGATCGGAGTAGTCTCGGCAAGCGGTATTTCTCTTGAGGTGAAGAGTTTTGAGTCCTTCACCGCCAGAGCTATCCAGCTGAAGCCGATGTCGTTTGGAGCCGGCTTGTTCAAGATTATGGTAAAGCCGTGAACACTCTTTCTTGAGACTATGAAGCGGATATCTTGAGTGAATATCTCTTCTTCCTGTGCTTCGCTCGTCGAAGCCGACTCAAGAGCGATAGTGGAACTCACTATCGGCGTATCGATGTACTCCTTGTCGAAGATGATCTCCACTGTTTTAGCGCCCTTCTTTATGATGGCACTGCCAGCAGTGTCCGAAGTAAAGTAAGGTCGACCGAAGAAGTTCACATCACCCATAAGAGCTAGCGTGGTCGTGCCCTCAGCACCGATGCTATTTACTACCAAAGCATTGGCAATGACCTTATCGCTTTTAAATGTCAGTCCTTCCACACTTTCAGCCTTGAGAATACGGGTAAAAATGTTTGGCGCGATAATGTCTGAAACAGCCGATACTCTATCGGCAAATACTTCGGAGCGGTAAGAAGAGCCGGCTTCCCTATCCTTCCTCAGGTTTTCTAGGAAGTTCAATACGTTGGCTTCCCTCGTACCCGGTACAATGCCTATAGCTTCATCGCCGAGCATCACAGATGTAGTAGCAAAGCTCGAAATATCTATATTGTGCAAACTGTTGTACTCCATCATGGCATCGCCAACCGGTTCTCCTATGAAATCCCCAAGGCTGACGAACATCATCACAACTCCGCACTTCCTGCCGGGTATGACGATACTGCTTGCCGGGCAGTCTACAAGCTTATCGCTCTTAAGATTCTCGAGTGCGTGGCCGATAACATGTCCGGCAAGAGTAGCCTTCATGGCATAGCCAGGGACGCTCGCTGCTGTGAGCTTGTCGCCGGCGCGGATGAAGCCGTTTTCCGTCGAAACCTTTACCGGCACGCGGCCGACAAGAGCTATTGGATAAGAATCTTCAGTATAAGCGCCCGCCACGAAGCCCGGATCGGTCGAGACCACACCGAGTGCATCGGGCTGATATTGGTAAGAAGTTTTCTTGACCGCATGATTATTCATCGGATCGACCGAGACCACTTCGCCGAAGTCGAGAGGCTCTTGCGAGGTATAGCGCTCGGCAAGGTCTGCGCCGGAGGTGTTGATGGTGCCTCCTGTCGATGTATAGACGTCTCCGCCAGAGTTGACTCTGAAGAGCGCCAAGCCATCGGCGTTAAGAGTCAAAAGATCATCATCTTTTGTTATCTTAAATTCATACAAAGTCGGAGTAACAACAGGACGAAGTGGATAGCTCATAGATGCGGAAGAGTACCATACGTCGCTGTATATACCTCCGTAAGATGGGAAGCTTCTCCTGAAGTTGAAGTTTATCTGGAGCCAGGTGTCGGTGGCGGCCGGATTGATGAGTCCGCCCGATATCGGTATCTCCCTCGTAGTACTCGTTGCCAGAGCAGCTTGTGTGGGAGCGCTCCTTACTTCGGCGGAGATACCGCCCACAGCGGATGATATCATGTTCGACTTCCAGTTAAGAGTTGAGTTGGAATCGAGCTTCGTCCCCACTGGAGAGAGGTCAAATTGCTCAGACCTGTATATGCCACTCGCTACCCATCCTGCATCGTAGAACTGCATACTGTTGGATGTAGTGGTAGTCGCAGCTCCCGTTATGATGGCGAACTTGCCGTCAGGAAGCTGAAAGGCCGTACCTCCGCTATTTGCCGCCACGTTCATCGTCGGACCAGAGATAAATGCGCCAATTGTTGACTGGTCACCGGTAGCGGTTAACCCTCCACCTCGTTCTATATATATTTGTGTAGCACTCTGACCGGCGAGTGATACTCCGCCGCCGCCATTTACAAGAAGCCATGTGCCGTCAGGACGAGGCAGAGCGTAAGCTCCAAGGCCGACATTTGTTGATAAACCAGGACCGGTAATAGTGGACAGATGGGAGACTGGATCATAGATAGCAGTAGTGCCCGTACCGAGACAACCGGTTGATGCACCTCCACGAACTATGAGCCATGTGCCGTCACTCCTTTGTAATGCAAAGGCTCCCGGTCCTGTGCCGCCTGCATTAGCCACACCAGCATTTGTAGTAAACACCATGGCATATGGATCGAAGAGGTTAACTGTGGTGTTCACCGTACAAGAGGTAAGCGAGACCATACCGGGTATGAACATATACTGGCCGTTAGGACGAGGAATCACTATTGAACCGTAACCTACTACAGCCGTAGGATTCGGTCCGGCAGTCATGGTGTTCTGTACCGGATCATATACAGAAGTAGCGTTGGTAGCATTGCCATGAATGATGAGTACCCTGCCGCTAGGGAGAGGAATGACAGCCGCGCCGGCACCGGCACCGTTACTGCTTCCGCCGGTTGCCAGATTCGGTCCGGCAACGTACGTGTCGGTAACCGGATCATAAATGTTCGTAGTAGTAGCACCAACGGAGGAGACCGTGGTACTGCTCGTGTTACCCATGACTATCAGGAACTTGCCATCGGGACGCTTGAAGGCCAATGCGCCATTGCCTATTTGTACCGTAGGTTTATTGGCTGCGGCAGTGGCGGCAGTAGAGGTAGCCAGTGCCGGGTCATAAACATTGGAGTTGATCGTATTGTTACCGGCAATGATAGTGAACTTGCCATCGGGGCGCTTCATTACCACGGTGGTGGATGCTGTCGGTGTTGAAAGCGGCTGGGCAAAGCCAAAAGCTCCGTTGTAATAGCCGTTATTCGCAGTGTTAATGGTAGTGCCGTAGCCGACGCCTGCAGCCAGAGCTAAGGCGTTGTTGCGGTTTGTGTCATTGGTAATGTTAACCGCTACCGGTCCTGAAGATGGTGCCGTAGTAGAGGATACGGCATTGCCAAAGTCGAACTGCGTTCTATGGAGTGATGTGGAGTTGTCTACCGTTACATCATAGAGGACCGGGTCGGCGTTGACGCGGCGGTATCTGGTCTGCGCGGTCTTACGCACACCCCACTCCTGGTCGAGGAATCTCGGAAGTTCGCGCTGGAAGAAGAATTTGAACTGGACCCTGTTGTTGGCCGTAGTGGTGGCACCAATGAGACTGCCGCTAGATTGTATGGTGCGGTATGTCGCCGTCGAGCAGTCCTGAGGACTGGTTACAGTTCTTATTTGGGCCGAGATAGTGCCTTCGTCATTTTTGTTCCAGTTCAGAGTCGAGTCCAAGGACAAATTGGTGTTATCTATACATTCGCTTTCGTAGTATGAATTTTGAACATTGCCGCTCGATAAACCGGTAGCGAAGTTCATGTCGTAAGTATCAATGGCTTGGCCGCCGCCGCGCAGTATGGCGTACCTGCCGTTCGGCAGCATAAAGGCAGTGATACCCGCTCCGGCATTCCCGGAAAGAGCTAGGGGTGCGCCCGGATTGGTAAACTTAGGAACAATAGATCCGGAACCGGGATCTACCACGTTTAACACGGTAGTATTGGCGGTAATCAGAGTGTACTTCCCGTCTTGTCTCCAGAGTATTGTCGAGCCGTCAGAGAGTGATGATGAAGGTCCGACTCCGAAATTGGTAACGAAGGCTCCCTGCCCGTTCGGCGTTGTAGTGCTTACCGGATTATAGGAATAGGAAGTATTGGCCGCTCCCGGAAGAGTAAGGAATGTGCCGTCCTGCCTCCGAACAGATAAAGCACCGGCGGCAATAGCGGCGGGCGCAGTAGGACCCGCTGTCATGGTATTGGTGAACGGATTGTAAATAAAGGTATTGGATCCACCTCCCTGATAAACAAGGAAGGTTCCGTCATCTCTTGAGAGTGCGTGTGCGCCAGCCCCCCAGTTGCCGCCTATGGCGGTACCGGCAGTAAGTGAGCCCGGAGGAGCCTGAGACGGATCATATACTCCCCATCCCGTAGTTCCTCCGCATATGACTACATACTTGCCGTCGGGACGCAGAAATGCGTTAGTACCGGTCGTACAAGCTCCTCCCGGAGGCGGACCGGCTACCGCTGCTGTTATGTTGTAAGGATCAAATATCGAACTCAAGTTAGCGGCACCTCCGTGGAAGATGACATATCTGCCGTCTGGGCGCTTGACAGCTATAGCGCCTGTGTTAACCGTACCGCCGGTAGCGATGGTAGTGGTTGCCATGCTTGCTGCACCGGAACCACTCTTGAATCCGTCCCAGATAGAAGCTGTTGCCGTACCACCTCCTTGGATAATCACATATTGCCCGTCGGAGCGAATGATAACCTGGGCGCCGTTTCCTATGACCGTACCGGTCGTAGTAGTGGTTGCGGAAACTATACCGTCTCCGGAGATCGTGCCGTCAATGATAGTCACATAACCGTTTGTTGCGGTAGTGCTGGCGGTTGCGATAGTGGAACCGGTAAAGTCGAAGTCAGATGATTTGCCGGTGCCCGTAGTGGTTTTGACAGAATCGGAAGTTGCGCCATAAATATTGAGTCCGCCGTCGTTACTGACTGTGAACTTGTCCACTCCCGAACGCTGGAGAGTAAGAAGCCCTCCCGTACTGCGCTGATCAAAGATTGCTACCGGAAGCAGCGCAGTCGTACTCGACGCCGATAAAATAGCAGTCGGAGTGGAGCTTCCGATACCAAAGAGTTTATTGGCATTACTGAAGAACAGATAGTTTTCGTTGCCGGTGAAGCCGCTTGCACCGTCGTTGAACTGTACTGCTCCGGCATTACCCCCAGGCGTACTGCCGGCACCGCCATCGTCCGTACCGCAGATTACGCTGCCTGATGAGTTTGTCTGGAGGAGCTGTGCGCCCGAAGAACAATTAAGACTGCTTATAGCCAGGGCTGTAGTAGTGGCCTGAGCAGTGGTAGCGTTGAGCGATGTGAAATTCTGAAGAGTGGTAGAGCCACTGACCAGGAAGTTCTGATTGATACGGACATCGGTAGCTACAGGGTAGGAAATCTGAAGATTATTGCCTGCATCTTCGGTGATCGTCCAGTATCGGTTGTTGGCTCCGTTGTCCGCAAACTGGAGCCCGTTCACATTGAGAGTCCCTGTGGTTGTGGCATTGGTACGAGCAGTAAGGGTCTCGTTGCCGCCGTTCGATGTGGTAAAGAAGAAGTTGGTAGTAGAGGCGTTGGTAGCGAAGAAATTGGTGGTGGTGGCCGATGTACCCGTAGCGTTGACGAAGGTGAAGTTTTGGAGAGTGGAGGAAGCATTGGCGAGAATGGTGTTAAACGTTGCGGTACCGGCTTGTATAGCTGTGGCAAAGAGATTGGTTGTGGAAGCATTTGTAGCGAAGAAGTTTGTTGTTGTAGCGGAAGTACCGGTAGCATTAACGAAGGTGAAGTTTTGGAGAGTGGAGGAACCAGTAAGCAAAAGATTGCCGAGAGTCAGGAGTCCAGACAAATTGCCGGTGGTACCAAATATATTCGTACTGAATAGGTTACTGGTCGTAGCCTGGGAGCCAGTGGCGTTGATGAATGTGAAGTTCGAGCAGTAAGGGTCTCGTTGCCGCCGTTCGATGTGGTAAAGAAGAAGTTGGTAGTAGAGGCGTTGGTAGCGAAGAAATTGGTGGTGGTGGCCGATGTACCCGTAGCGTTGACGAAGGTGAAGTTTTGGAGAGTGGAGGAGCTGTTCCCAAGAATATTATTGAATGTGGCCGTACCGGCTTGGATAGCAGTAGCGAAGAGGTTTGTAGAAGAAGCCGTAGTACTAAATAAATTAGTAGTGGTCGCTGAAGTTCCTGTGGCGTTTATGAAGGTAAAGTTCTGAAGGGTTGAGGAACCAGAAACATAGATATCCCCGAGTACTTCGAGCTCTGCTCCGGTTGTGGTTGTGGCACTGCCGCCTATCACTACTGCCGCGGCGCTGTTCGGATAAATTGCCAATCCGTTTGTTGAAGTTGCAAACTTATCAGTGGAAGCTCCTCCGGACGTAGGCCAGGCTGTTTTACAATCCTGAGCTATACATAGAGTTGTAAAGTCTGCTTTCGTCGCAAAAAGACTGGTTGTTGTCGCCTGGGAACCGGTAGCATTAGCAAACGTGAAATTCTGAAGAGTAGATGAGCCAAGGGACAGAATATTGCCAAATATACCAAGACCCGAATTATTGTGTGTTGTTGAGAATAGAGTTGTGGCAAATAAATTTGTTGTAGTAGCCTGGGAACCCGTCGCGTTTATGAAGGTGAAGTTCTGGAGGGTTGAAGACCCAGTAACAAGAAGATTTGAGAGTGTAGTTTGTCCGCTTGTAACATTAAGAGTTCCGGTGAAGTTGGCTGCAGAGGTAATGGTTTGGCCATTGATAAGACCAGAAGATATAACGTTTGCCCAGAAGTTTGTGGTCGAAGCATTGGTAGCAAAGAAGTTGGTTGTGGTCGCTGAAGTGCCTGTGGCGTTAGAGAATGTGAAGTTTTGTAAGGTTGATGAGCCTAGCGAGAGTAAATTCCCCACTGTCTGCGTACCCGATATATTTCCCGTAGTGCCAAAAAGATTGGTTGCAAACAGATTCGTTGTCGTCGCTTGTGAGCCTGTGGCGTTAACAAATGTGAAGTTTTGGAGAGTGGAAGAAGCGTTAGCAAGAAGATTATTGGCGGTGAGAGTGGCAGTGAGGGTCTCCGATCCTCCCCTGCTGGTCGTGAAGAAGAGATTGGTAGTAGAAGCATTCGTAGCGAAGAAGTTTGTTGTTGTAGCGGAAGTGCCGGTAGCATTAACGAAAGTGAAGTTCTGAAGAGTGGAGGAGCCGGAGACGAGGAGGTTACCCAAAGTAGCCAGACCGGAAACATTTCCAGTCGTGCCGAAGATGTTAGTGGAGAAGATATTTGTTGTGGTAGCTTGCGAGCCCGTCGCATTGGAGAAGGTGAGGTTTTGAAGCGTGCTCGACCCGGACACAAGGAGATTGCCGAAAGTCGAGAGTCCAGAAATATTTCCTGTTGTGCCGAAGATATTCGTTGAGAAGAAATTGGTCGAGGTAGCCTGTGATGTTGTCGAATTAATTGCTGTAAAACTCTGCAAAGTTGAAGAGCCTGATGCCAGGAGATTGCCTGTAGTGATCAGACCCGAGTTGTTATGAGTGGTTGAGAAGAGCGTGGTGGCAAAGAGATTTGTAGTTGTGGCGGAAGTGCCGGTAGCATTAACAAAAGTTAGATTCAGGAAGGTCGAAGAGCCTGTGAGCAAAAGATTTCCGAGAGTTAAGAGACCAGAGAAGTTGCCTGTCGTGCCAAATAAGTTAGTTGAGAACAAATTTGTAGTCGTAGCCTGGGAACCCGTCGCATTTACAAATGTGAAGTTCTGGAGGGTGGACGAGCCGTTCGATCGGATATTGGCAGCCGTCAGCAATCCACTCAGGGTCTCCGCTCCTCCGACAGCGTTGGCGTAGAAGAGGTTAGTCGTGGAAGCATTTGTAGCGAAGAAGTTGGTGGTTGTAGCCGAAGTGCCAGTAGCATTAACAAAAGTGAAGTTCTGGAGGGTGCTGGATCCCGTCGCCAAAAGATTTGATACGGTTGTCTGACCGCTTGTGACATTGAGAGTGCCTGTGAAGTTCGCAGCGCTTGATATTGTCTGGCCATTGATAAGACCTGAACTTATTACGTTAGCGAAAAAGTTAGTGGTTGAAGCGTTCGTAGCGAAGAAGTTGGTGGTTGTAGCCGAGGTGCCGGTAGCATTTCTGAATGTAAAATTTTGCAGTGTAGTTGATCCGATCAGCAGGAGGCCTGTGTCAGTTAATCGCATTTGCTCGGTGAGGGTGCCGGCATTTTGTGTGGAGAAGATCAGGGTTGAGGTAGCTTGATCGAAATTCTTACCCAATAAACCGACGATTGAAGCTGTAGTGGTAGCAATATTCTTTATATCCTGGGCTCTGAAGGAGAGGCGGGTAGCTGTATTGGTTGCGGAGGCCTGGTTGGAAAGGAAGAGAGCATCTGAGGTAGCTCCAGAAGAGGTTTTGGCCACTTCTAATTTAGCTCCGGGCGTAGTGGTCCCGATACCCACTGTCTTGGTATCGTTATCAACCGAAAAGAGAGTGGTTAGCCCGGGGCCATCTTTGATATTGAAACTTTTATTTTCCTCGCTGCCAAGCGTGAAGTTTATCGCTGTCGAGCTCAAGTCCATGATATCGGTAAAGGATCCGAGATTATCGCTTAGATTGCCTATGGCAAGACGGCCGTTCGTAGAAGATGCATAGAAATGTTTGACATTAGGTCCGGCCAGAATATCCGTAAGTATGAGTTGCGGCCTTGTAGATGTGGCTATTTGGAGGCCTGCATACGGAGTAGTTGTACCTACTCCTAGCTTGCCGCTTATGTAACCGTTTCCAGTCACATCGAGTGCCGCCACAGCTGTTCCACCGCTTGTTTTAGTACTACCAATAGAGAAAAGTCCTCTGTAATCGAATCCCCCAACTTCACTTTGTGAGATGTAGAACACATGCCGAGCGCTTGCATTGCTGCCGAGTGTTCCAGACATACCGGAAAGGTATTCGTTTTCGCCGTTGAAATTCATATTGAGAGCGTTTGTGACAACACCCGAACCGTCATACATAACGATATCGAATTCCGAATCGCCAAGCTGAACCAGCCTGGTTTTGGCGAAGTTATTACTTTCATAGAAATTTATTTCTGGATTGGGATCCTGTATCGTCAGGTTGGCAGACGGCGTCGATGTGCCAAGTCCGAGATTCCTTGAAAAATAGGGGGTTCCAAAATCATTCACAGTGAATACATCTCCTACTGACGCTGAATTGACTTCGAATATACCCGAGGCATCATCTGTAACATTAAAGGATGCTGAATTAAGGCCCTCTATACTACCAACCGTGAGATCCACGATATTTGCTCTATTAGAAACACGGAAATTTGTTGTAGTCGCATCACTCCCAGTAGCGTTCCTAAATGTGAAGTTCTGAAGGGTTGAAGATCCGAGGGCGAGCAAATTCCCCGCTGTTTGAGTGCCTGAGACGTTTCCTGTCGTACTGAAGATATTGGTGGAGAATAGGTTGGTAGTAGTTGCTTGAGATCCGGTTGAGTTAGCAAAGGCGAAATTATTAAGGGTGGTGGAGCCAAGAGCATACAGAGATCCTCCGGCTGCTGTCTGGAAGGCGATCTCGAGGTTAGCGAGAGATGTGGTAGCCGAAGCGCCAATGAGAACCTGGTTGGTAGTCGTAGCAAGCCGGATGCCAGAATTATTAAAGAATTGCCAATTGGTGTCTGATCCCCCGCCTCCGCCAGTCGATGGCCATGACGTTCGGCAAACATCTCCGGTGAAGCAGATAGTGGTGAAGCTACCCTTAGTCGAGAAAAGGTTCGTCGTGGTGGCTTGAGAGCCAGTGGCGTTGCCGAATGTGAAATTCTGGAGAGTGGACGAGCCGAGAACAAGCATATTGCCGAGTGTGGCCAAACCGGAGTTGTTTAGAAGATCAGAGAAGATAGTTGCCGAGAAGAAGTTCGTGGTAGTAGCCTGCGACGTGGTCGAATTGCCGGAGAGTATAAGATTTGCCGTGCCAACAACCCCGGCAGAGATGCGCGAGAGTATAGTATCGGCCGCAACCTTTGCATCGCTTGCGTTCGATGACCAGCCGAAGTAGGCATCGCGCGTAATCTGCAGGTTGCCGGTGGCTCCGGCAAGATCAAAGCCGGTAAAGTTCGCCGTATTGTCTCTAATGACGAAGTTGCCTGGCGAGCCGTCGGAGCCCGTACTGGTGAGAGAAAAGGAGTGTCCGCCGCCGCTGGTGTTCTTGATTACAAGAGATGTACCGGTTGTGTGAATGGTTTCAATGGCGAGCGTCTCGTTCGTATCATCCACTATATGGAGAGCGTATGACGGATTCACTATGCCGATGCCCACTTCTCCGCTCCCGTCTATCGCAAAGATATCTCCATCACTCGAGTTAGTGATGCCGAAGTAGCCGCTCGCGTTCGAGCCGTTACTCTCGAACTTAAAGTCCGGGGTGGCATCATTGACTCCCACATTACCGGTGGAGATAATGCTGAATACGTCGCCGTCAGAGGCGTTGGTAATACCGAAGTAGCCGCTGCCGCTGGTACCTGTCGCCTCGAGTCTGAAGTTCGGTGATGCCTCATTGAGACCTATATTGCCGCCCATATTGCCGTCAACGAAGAAGTAAGTGGTAGTTGATAAAAGGTCATCCGTCGCTCTGCCTATGAAGAATTTCCCGGCATCCGCGCTTATGAGCCAGTGCTTCAGATCCACAGGACCGTTGTTGTCCATAATCTCCATAGTCGGGGTAGCCGAGGCAACGATGAATGACGAGAAGCCCTGCATTGAGGTAGTACCAATTCCGAGAAAGCCTCCATTGCCAGCGTTAACAAACACGCCACGACGAATCGAGGGATAGAAAATTTCCAGGTTATTGCCTGACTCCTCCCGTATCGTCCAGAAAAGGTTGTTGGCACCGGTATCGTCGAAACGCAGGGTCTTAACTGTAGTTGAACCTTGATTGTCCACTCTCAAGAGATTTGTAAAGCCCGTAGCAGTGGTGGAACCGATTGCGAAAACGGTGGTATTAGTATCTCCGGCATTGAGCATTACCGAAAGCCTGGCAAATGGCGAAGTGGTAGCAATGCCTACAAAGCCGCTTGAGTTAACTAAGAGCGCATTGCTACCGACTGTCAAAACTGAAGAGAAGAGATTTGTCGAACTTGATATGCCAGAGAACAAGTTAGTAGTTGTGGCGCTGGTGCCGGTAGCCAGACTGAAGATAAGATTTGTCAGGTTAGCATTCGTACCAAATACATTCGCCGAAAAGAGGCTGGTTGTAGTGGCTTGCGAGCCAGTGGCGTTAACGAAAGTGAAATCCTGAAGAGTTGAGGATCCTAATACAAGCAAATTTCCCAGGGTCGCCAGACCCGAGTTATTAAGAATCGTAGAGAAGATATTAGTGCCGAAGAAGTTGGTAGTGGTAGCCGCAGTGCCGGTGGCTGTGATGAAGGTGAAATTCTGTAGAGTCGATGAACCGAGAGTGAGAAGTGAGCCCTTAGCTGCTGTCTGGAAGCTGATCTCAAGATTGGCTAGAGATGATGTGGCGCTTGCACCGATGAGAACTTGGTTTGTGGTCGTGGCCAGACGCACTCCGGTGTTGTTGAAGAATATCCAATCGACATCCTGTGTGGCAGCGATATCATCACTGCAGGAAACCGTGCCATCAGCGTTAGTGGTGAGCTTGCCATTGTTAGTAAAAGTCCCGCAGTTGAGAGAAATGATGGCTAAACGGGTGGTAGTGGCATTGGTAGTGGTCGAATTAAGTCCGGTAAAGTTCTGCAGGGTCGAAGAACCTAGGGCCAGAAGGTTGGTGATTGTTTCCTGGATTGAAGTGATATTCCCTACTGTGAGAGAGTTGGCGAAGAGGTTTGAGGTGGAAGCATTGATGGCGAAGAAGTTGGTAGTGGAGGCGGAGGTCCCGGTGGCGTTGACGAAGGTAAAGTTCTGGAGAGTGGAAGATCCAGATATAAGCAAGTTTGAAAGCGTTGTCAATCCGCCAGTAGCATTGAGAGTCCCAGTGAAGTTAGCGGCACTTGTAATGTTTTGGCCGTTTATCAAACCCGAAGATATGATGTTGGCCCATAAGTTGGTGGTCGAAGCATTGGTGGCGAAGAAGTTAGTAGTCGTAGCGGAAGTGCCGGTAGCGTTAGAGAAAGTAAAGTTTTGGAGAGTTGAGGAACCATTTAGCTGTAAGTTAGTGAGGAAACCTGTAGTGCCAAAGAGGTTGGCAGAGAAGAGATTCGTGGTAGTGGCTTGCGAGCCAGTGGCGTTAACGAAAGTGAAATTTTGGAGAGTGGAAGATCCAGATACTAAGAGATTGGCGAGGGTAGCAAGAGCGGTGGAGGTAATATTACCGGTATTGAGTGTGGTTGCGAAGAGGTTAGTAGAAGAGGCGGTAGTGCTGAAAAAATTAGTGGTGGTGGCAGAGGTACCGGTAGCCAGACTGAATATCAAGTTTGTTAGATTTCCATTCGTGCCAAAGAGGTTTGTACTGAAGAAGTAAGTAGTCGTAGCTTGAGAACCGGTAGCGTTAGCAAAGGTGAAATTCTGGAGAGTGGAAGAGCCTGCCACTAACAAATTTGAGAGAGTTGTTAAACCTCCAGTCGCATTTAGAGTACCGGTAAAGTTAGCAGCGGATGTAATAGTCTGGCCGTTAATGAGGCCGGAACTGATGACATTAGCCCAGAGGTTGGTGGTCGAAGCATTGATGGAGAAGAAGTTGGTAGTCGTAGCGGAAGTTCCGGTAGCGTTAATGAAAGTGAAGTTCTGAAGCGTCGATGATCCAGAGGACAATATATTTCCAAGAGTGGCTAGGCCTGAATTATTTAAAATCGTTGAGAAGATACCCGTTGAGAAGAAGTTGGTGGTAGTAGCCTGGGAACCTGTGGCGTTGATAAAGGTGAAATTCTGGAGAGTGGATGAGCCAGTGACAAGCAGGTTACCAGTCGTAATATTGGCAGGATTGAAGCTCGCTGCTACGAGAGTGCCGAAGGTGGCCGTATTGGCAAAGAGATTCGTAGACGAAGCGGTAGTCGAGAAAAGTGTGTTGGTAAAGAGATTCGTAGTGGTGGCCTGTGATCCCGTAGCGCTCACGAAGGTGAAGTTCTGAAGGGTGGTTGAAGAGTCAAGGAGAAGATTTTTCGCCGAGACAAGGCCATAGTCGTCTATCTTGAACAACTCCGTCGACGATCCGATGAAGAGCGGTATCTTGCCTGCTTGCACATTGAGCTCAAGCATAGCCAGAGATGAAGTGGCATTGAACCCGATCAAGACCTGGTTGGTAGTAGTGCCAAGTCTTATTCCGGTGTTGTTGAAGAAGAGCCAATCCACGTCCGATCCACCTCCGCCTCCATCTGTCCCACAGGAGAAGAGGCCATTGGCCCAGAGCAGTTTGTCTGCATTGCTATTGCAGTTGGTGAGGTTGGCTCCGTAGAGCTTGCCATTCACATAAATATTCGTAGTGGTGGCATTCGTCGTTGTCGAATTTAGTGCAGTAAAGTTCTGAAGAGTCGTAGAGCCGAGCGCCAAGAAATTGCCGAATGTTCCCAAGCCGCTAGCTGTGACGGTTGCGCTGTTTAAAAAATTGGCAAAAAGGTTGGTAGTGGTAGCACTGGTCGTAGTAGCAAAGGTACCGTAGAAATTGGTATTGGTGAGAGTAGTTACGGTCGAAGAAGCCCCCACTACCGCCTCTGCTACCTGTGCAAATACAGCCGATGAGAGTCTTTGGCGCGGAGAAACTGTTTCCCAGGTTGTGCCATTTGATGACACATCAACCTGGAGGAAAATATTAGGGCTGGTGAAGGTGTAGTTAAGAGTATCCGGATAACCTCCTGCCGTATCACCAATATTGACATTGAATACGCCCGACTTGACCGTCGTCGGCACACTGGTTGTGGCCACAGGCCAGAGCTTCGTGCCGGAACCGACCGTGGCATTATCCCAAATAGAAAAGGCAAAAAAATATGTGGTTCCCGATGAGCTGCCGAGGAGGTTGCCTGCCGAGTCAGCAAGCCGCCCCTGGTAACTTATGATAGATGGCACTCCTCCGGCGGACATCACGGCGGGCGGCGATCCGCCCAAGTAGATAAGAATCGCCGTGAGAAAGAATGTGAATATGAGATGCAGAGAAGAGTGCTTTTTCAAGGGCGTTGCTTACTCCATATTTTAGCAACTGCTGAGCCTTAAATATATGAAAATATCCCCAACTAGAGCCGCCACATTCATTTTCGAACTCTGCAATACAAACCGACCAGCTCGGTAGAAGCAATGATGTGTCCGGTCATTTTGTCGAAGAGCTCTCCCCTGCCGGTTTTTTGCGGATCAAGGTCATCCAATGTCGCATCGAGAGCATAGAGTGTGAAGATGTAATTATGTGTACCAACCGGCGGACAGGGTCCGATATAACCAAGCATGTGAGCGCTATTTAATCCTTCTATTGATCCCACAGGAAGGGTTCCTGGCAAGATTTTGTCTGTTACGGGTGGAATATTCCAGACTATCCAGTGTGTAAATGTCCCTGATGGCGCATCAGGATCGTCAAGGACAAATGCTAAAGATTTTGTCTCTTTAGGTATTCCGCTGATTTCCAGAGTCGGATTAATGTCATTGCCATCACAGGTAAACTGTGCTGGAATACTGCCCCCATTTAAAAAATCTGGTGATATGAGCTGCATCTATCTGGAGACGCATCAGTTATCAATTGCTTGCCGCCGCTTCGCTTACAACCTTAAGCACATTAAATGCGATCTAACGCTCTTCTTAATTCAATATCGTATTTAGATTTAAGTTTCTCCATAGCCGCGCCACCCTCTCTGCTCCATGGCCAGGCAAAAATTCTCTTAACTCCATATTTATGTTTAAACAAATCGATCGTTTCGACTATGAGCCTTCCTGCTAAGCCCTTACGCCGATGGGCGGGCACAGTGATCGCGGAGGAAATATACAGAGCATCATAATGTGATGCCGGCTTGAGATTATTGAAGAATTCACGTTCAGTAATCTCTTCTTTAAGAAATTTATCCGTATTCTCGTTGTCACAGGGGATGACTACCAGCCAGGAAATAGGTTCTCCCTTATCGTCTAGCACAAAGGGAATGGTATCCGGACTCAAGCTTAAAAGTTTCTGCAAAGATTCTTCCGTAATTGGTATCTGATCGGGATCACTTTGAGATCCATATATCTCCTCCGCAATCTTCATTTCCTTGCGATAAATTTCGTTTATGTCCATGCGGAGGGTAAGAGATTCGAACTCTTGGTGCCTTGCGGCACACACGCTTTCCAAGCGTGCGCACTAGACCACTATGCGAACCCTCCTAACGTGTTGCGAGTATACCCTAACTACTTTAGTATGGCGAGAGACAAGCGGACGAGGCTATATGCGATTCATAAACGGCTACGTATATGTGTTCAAAAAGCCGGATGGAGTCGCATACATCTGGGGATTCCACCCCAAGATGCTGCAGTTCTCCTTCCCGGACTTTTTACCATACGAGAATGTCTCAAAGGCGCGCGGCGACATCGGAATCAAACCTAAGCTCGGTGAGCCTTTCTTGGAAGATGAGGCCTACATCGGCAAGATCGACTTAAAGATCGCTGAGAACGAAGGCGACGAGAAGTTCCTGGCTGAAACGGGATCCCTCGTCATCTGCCTTAGATATCTGAGAAGAGACAGGCATTTAGTTTGGAAATTTTTGGGTGCTGCCGGAAGAAATATCCTTCTCGGCTATCGACCTTACCAGCGGGGTCGGGCAGCTCTCAAAAAGCTCGGCGAAATACGCTGTCGAGGCGAGAAACCAATCCTCGCCTACTGGCGACTGACCAAGGTCTTCGACCTTAAGAAGGATGTCGTGACTACAAGCTGACCGCAAAGTCAGCTTTTTTATTTGGTGTACAATGTTTGCATGGAAAACAAACTCCTGCACGAGGTGGTGATGACAGCCATTATCGTCAAAGACGGCAAATATCTTATTACTCGAAGATCTCCTACCAAGAAGCGTTTCCCAGGTATGTGGACTGTGCCCGGCGGCAAGCTCGAGACCAACGATTATATAAATCTGCCTAAAGAAACCAAAGACTATTGGTACAATGTTTTGGAAAAAGTCTTGAGAAGAGAAGTTAAGGAAGAAGTGGGTCTAGAGATCGAGAATATCGAATACGTCACAAGCCTGGCCACAGTTCATGCTGACAGCAATCCCTCGCTCGTCATCTCCTGCATGGCAGACTATGTCTCCGGTGATGTGATACTACAGGAAAATGAGACTGACAAGTGCGCCTGGGTCACCCTCGAAGAATCCAAAAACTATGACCTCATCGACGGCATCTATGATGAGCTAGTCATGGCCGACAACCGCCGCAAGGGCATTAAAACCGAGTGGAAGAGGGGTTAGAATCGGCCGACTCTTCATTTCGATATCTCTGAATACGTTACGACCCTGTTGCGGCCGGTATTTTTGGCTGCATAGAGAGCCTTATCGGCATTTTCCAAAGTTTTTTCAAAGGTTCCGCCGGGCGAGGCCGAAGCCACTCCGGCAGAAATGGTAATCTTCAGATCCGGGAACTTGCCAAAGCGGGTATTCTCCACTTGTCTCCTTATGTCTTCGGCTTTGTGGAAGGCATCGCGTTCAGTCGCTCCGACGAGAGTTACGGCAATCTCCTCGCCGCCCCAGCGTGCGGCAGTATCACCATCGCGGACGCTGGTCTTGATGCTCTCGGCTATGGACTGCAGCACTTCATCTCCGGCCGGGTGACCCAGAGTGTCATTGATCTTTTTGAAATGGTCGATATCGAAGAATATAAAGGAGATATGAGTAAAGCCGAACCACTGTCTCCTCCTCGGACCATGTTCCATGGCCGCGTTCATAGCAACATCGAAGTAAATCCTGGCTTCTTCTTCAAAGAAGGCCCGGGTTTTGAGCCCCGTAAGCTTGTCGTGGATCAAGTCTTTTTCTAAAGACTCTACCGTCTTCTCAAGCTCGGCAATTTTGCGTTTAAGAGCATCCTCACTCATACATTTAGATTACCATCTTCCGCTGGCTCCGCCACCCCCGGAGCTTCCGCCGCCAAAACCTCCGAACCCGCCATGTCCGCCGCCGCCGCCGCCGCCGAAGAACCATGGGGGCTTAGGTCCGCCGTCCTTGTGCTTCTGATAAGATCGCGAGACCAGAAAGTCAAAAAGCAAACCAATAGGTATAAGAAATACTCCAGCAAAGATAGCCGCTTTTAAGGAGAAAAAGAATCCTAAAATAACCGCAAGCCCGGCTCCTATTACCCCGCCCGCCCACCAAGATTTGGAGCGCCCTAAGATTGATCCCAATACCGTTAAGGTGAAAAATATAAAGTATAAGATCCCTCCGGCCCAACCGAATTCCGGCGAATTATTATCCTCAGGAGGCGCAGTACCATCTCCTATATCAGACTCGAATCTCGCTACAGCCTGAGTGACACCTTCGTCATAGTTTCCATTTTGAAATGCCGGCGTAATAATTTCACGGATGATCCTGCCACTCTCGATATCGGTCACGATTGGCTCAAGACCGTAGCCGACCTCGATGCGTATTTGCCGATCGTCGCGTGAGATCAGAAGCAGGAGTCCGTTGTCTTCCGTACTTTTGCCTATATTCCATTCTTCGAATAGCTTTACGGCATAATTCTCAACCGTATCTCCGCCAAGATTGGGTACAGTAACTATGGCGATTTCGGCTCCGGACTGATTTTCAAATCGGCTCAGACTTTGCTCCAGAGAAGAGACTGTACCTGAGCTAAGCATCCCGGCAAAATCGTTCACATACCCTCTCGGAGAACCCGGAGAAACGTAGGCAAAAAGCGCTAAAGGCGTGAGGATAGAAGCGAAGAGAACTCGCTTCATGTTTTTATTCCAGGTTTACCGTGGGGGCGACTTCGGCACCGCTAGCCGCCTTGAAGTAAGAACGCTCACCGAAACCTGTTACTGCGGCAAGGATATTCTTCGGAAACCGCTTGATAGCCGTGTTGTATGCAAGAACCGCATCATTGAAACGCGTACGTTCTACTGAGATCCTGTTTTCCGTGCCTTCGAGCTGGGTCATGAGGTCGCGAACTGTCTGAGATGAGTTGAGTTGCGGATAATTTTCCATCACGACGAGAAGTCTGCCGAGTGCACCTTCAACCTGGCTTGCGGCGGCGGCTTTCTGGTCTGGAGTTGCCGCACTGCCGTATGCGGTTCTGGCTGCTGCGATATCACCGAAGACAGTCTGCTCCTGAGTGAGCACCCCCTTCACTGAATTCACCAAGTTCGGGATGAGATCCAGGCGCCTCTGATATTGTGCTTCCACTTTGGACCACTGCGCATCTGCACCTTCATTCAACGTCACCAGGCTGTTATAACCGGAGAATCCGTAAATCACCAAGAGAACCAGAACGACAACCAGAGCAATGATTCCTTTGTTCATATTTTTTGATTAGTAATCCTATTATAACTCAGGTTCTTTCTTTTCCTTCTCCGGCTCGTCGGCTATGGCAACTTCCGTAGTCAGAAGAATGGATACGGCGCTTGAGGCGTTCTCGACCGCGCTTCTGGTAACTTTGACTGGATCTATGATACCTGCGGCAAACATATCCGGGACAAAAACATCAGTGAGCGCATCGTAACCGGAGTTCGCTCCACCCTTGGCCACGCTGTCTAGAATCACTCCCGCGTCCTTTCCAGCATTCTCGGCAATCTGTCTCAGTGGCTCCCTGAGAGCTTCGACGACAGCAAGATATCCTGCGGCGAATTCTGCCGACTGGACATTCTCAGCGGCGGACTTGGCCTCGTTAGATGATCTGTATTTTGCTTCGAGTTTATGGGAAACCTTCAGGAGTGCGCTTCCTCCTCCTGCTACGATACCTTCGGCGATAGCGGCCTTGGTGGCGTTCACAGCATCTTCGATCTTCAATTTCAAATATTTCATCTCAGTTTCGGTGGCCGCTCCCACCCTTATGACTGCCACTCCGCCGGTGAGCTTGCCGATTCTCTCATCGAGCTTTTCGCTATCGAATTTCGATGATGCGTCTTCCCTCTGCGCACGGAGAGTTGCAACCCTTTCCTCTATATCAGATTTTTTGCCTTTGCCTCCGACAATAACGGTACTGTCTTTGGTGGCAGCGATTCTCGCGGCACGTCCGAGGACAGCTATGTCTGTATTTTCAAAGGTCATTCCCGTATCGTCAGATACAACCTTAGCCCCGACCGTAACAGCTATATCGCCTAACATTTCCTTCTTCCTGTCGCCGTATCCAGGCGCCTTGATGGCAAGGACATTGAATCCGCCGCGGAGCTTGTTGAGAACGAAGGTCGTCAGGGCCTCCCCATCGACATCCTCAGCGATTATAACCAAATCCTTTTTGCCAGTCTGAGCGATCTTCTCCAAAAGCGGAAGAATCTCCTTAACCGAGGATATCTTTTTATCGGTTACCAGTATGAGCGGATCGCGGTATGAAGCCTCCATTCTTTCCGCATTTGTAACCATATAGGGAGAGATGTAACCCCTGTCGAACTCCAAACCCTCCACCACTTCGCTGTCCACTCCCATAGATTCAGACTCTTCGACCGTCACTACTCCGTCCTTCCCGACCTTCTTTATAGTATCGGCGATAATTCTCCCGACTTCTTCCGATTCCGCAGAGATAGTGGCCACCTGCTTGACCTCAGCATCGGTCTTTATAGGTTTGGATATTTTCTTAAGGGCTTCGATGGCGTCTTTGGTAGCGGCTTCAATGCCGCGCCTTATACCCATGGGATTGGCGCCCATGAGCATCTTTCCATATCCGGCCTTAACCAGAGCCTGAGTAAGTACGACCGAGGTTGTGGTGCCATCGCCGGCAACATCATTTGTTTTCTCGGCCACCTGCTTCACAATCTCGGCTCCCATATTCTCGAACTTGTCGGGGAGGGTTATATCCTTTGCGATAGTTACGCCATCATTTGTAATTTGCGGAGCGCCGAAACCTCTATCAATGACAACATTACGTCCCCTCGGTCCGATCGTGATACGCACGGCGTCTGCCACCTGGTCCACACCGCTCTTCAGCTTCCTCCTTGCCTCTTCGTTGAATAAGATTTTTTTTGCCATATTCTATTTGATTACCGCGAGGATACTGTCTTCCTTTACCAGATAGAGTTCCTCTCCATCAAGCTTAACCTCGTCATATCCGTATTTGGAGAAGATCACCGCATCTCCGACTTTCACCCTCATGGGCACCAATTTGCCGTCCTCAAACCTTCCTTCGCCCACGGCCACCACCTTGCCGCGGTCCGACTTCTCCTTAGACACGCTTTCCGGAAGAACGATCCTTACACTGCCGATTCTTTTCTCTTCCGTTTCCCTCTCCGGCCTGAGAAGCACCCTATCGCCCATGGGCACGATCTTTAGCTTCTTGATTTGTCTGTTCATAGTGGGCCGATTTTATATCGTATATGCGATTGAAGTCAATAGACCGACGTGCTATTATTGTCACTCGTAGGTATATGCCAACTCTACTTTCCTACATACAGGTAGTGCTTTCGATTCTTCTCCTCTGCGGAGTTCTTCTGCAGCGCAGCGAAGCGGGCCTCGGCTCAGCCTTCGGCGCCGATGGGATGAACAGTACCCGTTATACCCGCCGCGGCTTCGAGAAGTTTCTTTTCATCGGTACTATTACTGTTGCCGTACTCTTCGTCATCTCTTCATTCGCATCACTCTTCTTCCGCGCCTAGACGCCAAGTTCATGACATACCAAGAACTCCGAGTGCTTTTTACCAAGCGTTTCCATATACCGAAGATTCGCTATGCCGAGAAGGCTCTGCGCCAGTTTACCCTGGCCGAGAAGGCGGTCTTCTTCTTCCTCACCGTGGTCTTTGTACTCTCCGCAGTCATTCTCCTATTCCGTGTAAACAATTCCTTCCTCGTAGATGTGCCGCTCCGCGGAGGCACTCTTACGGAGGGAATCATAGGCAACCCGCGGTTTATTAACCCGGTTCTGGCTATTTCGGAGGCCGACAAGAACCTGGTCTCACTCGTATACTCAGGGCTTCTGCGCTTCGACAAGAGCGGCAAGCTCACGGAAGACCTTGCCGAGAGTGTGACCGTCTCCGGAGATGGTCTGACTTACACAGCCAAGCTTAAGCCGGGTGCCGTATTCCACGACGGTGCGGGGATTACAGCCGACGATATCGTCTTCACAGTCGGCAAGATCCTCGACCCAGGCATCAAGAGTCCCCTCTACGGAGATTTTGTCGGAGTGACGGTAAACAAGATCGACAGTTCTACGGTTACTTTCAGCCTCAAGCGTCCTTATGCGCCTTTCATAAACAACCTGACAGTCGGTATCCTGCCGAAACACGTCTGGTCATCCGTCACCGACGACGAGTTCTCGTTCAGCCAGTGGAATGTCCTACCCATAGGTTCGGGTCCTTACAAGGTCGACAATGTGACCCGTGATAACGGAGGTATTCCGAATTACTACGACCTCACACCTTTCGATGAGAGCGTGGCCGGGTCTCCTTACATAGCTCATTACGTTTTCAAATTCTTCCCTTCCGAGGCCGATCTCCTTGATGCTTATGATGGAGGCGATATCGAGAGCCTCTCTGGCATCTCGCCGGACGAAGCTCTTATACTTAAGAAGAAGGGTGCACGTATTCTCTCCGCTCCCCTGCCAAGGGTTTTCGGAGTCTTCTTCAATCAGAACTCAAACAGCGCACTTCTCGACAAGACCGTGCGTCAGGCGCTTGATATGTCTGCACCCAAGCAAGAAATCGTAGATCATGTGCTCGACGGCTATGCCACTCCCATATCAGGCCCGCTTCCTCCCGGCCTTTTTGCTTCCATAAATGACGCCGCCTTGCCGAAAACCAGAGCCGAGCGCCTGGCCGCCGCTTCCGCACTCCTCGAGAAAAACGGCTGGACCAAGAACTCCGAAACAGGCATACTTGAAAAAAAATCCAAAAAGGATACACTGAAACTATCGTTATCTCTCGCTACTAGTGACAACCCCGAACTTCGGGCAGTGGCCGATATGCTCAAGGCCGACTGGAGCGAGCTGGGAGCCGATGTGCGCGTCACCATATATGACCAGGGTGATCTAAATCAGAATGTCATCCGTCCTCGTCGTTATGACGCACTACTCTTCGGAGAAGTTGTAGGCAAAGATGCGGACGTCTATCCGTTCTGGCACTCGAGCGAGAGAAATGATCCCGGACTGAATATAGCTCTCTATGCCAACAGCCAGGTGGACAAGCTTCTGACGGATGCCCGGGCAGAGAGTGATCCCGCCAAACGCGAGATGCTCTACCAGGCCTTCGATACCGCCGTGCGAGCAGATGTCCCCGCCGTATTCCTTTACTCGCCGAACTTCCTCTACGTAGTGCCGAAAACGGTAAACGGCGTAGCACTGGGAGAGCTTGGAAGCCCGCAGGACCGCTTCAGAGATGCGAGAAACTGGTATATAGAGACCAATTCAGTCTGGAACATATTCGTAAAAAACTAATCTACAGAGAAAGATGAACCCAACCTCAACCTTCAAGCGCGGCATGCGCGGCAAGAACATGCGGCACAAGTCTGACCGTGTTATTCCCCAGAAGAAAGCTCCCGATATCATCCCGCCGCTTGGTGAGAATGTCATACGTATCGTGCCCCTGGGCGGCGTCGAGGAGGTCGGACGCAACATGACGGCAATAGAGTACGGTGACGACATCATAGTAGTCGACTGCGGCATCCAGTTCACCGATGCGGAAACTCCGGGCGTCGACTATATCCTGCCCAATACGAAGTACATTGAGGAGAGAAAGTCCAAAATCCGCGCCCTGGTTATCACTCACGGACACCTCGACCATATAGGCGGTATTCCTTATATCATCAACCGCATAGGCAATCCTCCGGTCTATACCCGGGAATTCGGCGCGCTTATGATCAAGAAGCGCCAGGAGGAGTTCCCCCAGCTTCCGCCTCTCGATATGCGTATTGTCGACCAGGGCGACAAATCCATACCGATCACTCCGAACCTTAAGGTTCGCTTCTTCGGCCTGACTCATTCCATCCCCGACTCTACCGGCATCATCATCGAGACTCCCCTTGGAGATATCGTCAACACGGGCGACGTCCGCGTCGACAACGAGAACGGCGTACCGACCGAGAAGGAGATCGAGCAGTACAAAATGTTTAAGGATAGGAATATCCTTCTCTTTACTATGGACTCGACGGGCATTGAGAAACCGGGCTTCTCCCCCTCGGAAGATTTCATTTTGAAAAACATAGACTCGATCGTCGCCCAGGTGCCGGGACGCGTTATCCTTGCCACCTTTGCCTCCCAGGTCGAGCGCATTATTGAGTTCTTGAGGATTGCCAAGCGCTACGGCAAGAAGGTGGTTATCGAAGGCCGCTCGATGAAGAACAATATGGAAATCATCAAGCACCTGAACCTGGCTGAAGTGGATCATATAGTCCCCATAGAAGATATCGAGAAGTATCCGCCGAATAAGATCATGATGATCGCGACCGGTGCCCAGGGAGAGGAGTTTGCCGCACTCATGAGAATGTCCAACAAGACTCACAAGTTCATCAAGCTCCAGAGGAGCGACACCATCATCCTTTCTTCTTCCGTCATTCCCGGCAACGAAAAGGCTATCTCTAAGCTCAAAGATAATCTCTTCCGCCACGACAGTAAAATCATTACTTACCTCGACTCGGATGTACACACTTCCGGACACGGCAAGCGGGGCGAGCTCGAGTGGGTACATCGCCAGATCCCGTATAAGTTCTTCATGCCGGTGCACGGCCACCACTACATGCTGAAGCAGCATGCGGAGCTTGCCCGTCAACTCGGTGCCCCACCAGAAAACGTCATCGTCCCCGATAACGGCTCAATTATCGAGATCCGCGACCAGGGCAACACATTTGTAAAACTTCCAGAGAAAGCACCCTCTGAAGATATGGTGGTGGAGGGCTTCTCCGTGGGCGACGTCTCCGAAGTGCTTATACGAGACCGCAAGATGCTCGCCGAGGAAGGCTTCGTCGTCGTAGTAGCCATGGTCATATCGAAGACCGGCCGACTCAAGAAGAGCCCGGACATCATCTCACGCGGATTCATCTACCTGCGCGACAATCAGGAACTTCTCTCCGAGACCCGTCACATCATCAAGCGTGCCATCGAGTCGACAACTGTGGGCATGAACCCTATCAACTTCGACTATGCCAAGAATGCCGTTTCCGAAGACGTTGCCCGCTTCCTCTTCCAAAAGACTATGAAGAAGCCGGTCATTATCCCGGTAATCCTCGGAGTCTAACTTATAAACAAAACAAAGGCGCACTGTTCGTGCGCCTTTGTTTTGCTATAATTTTACGGATGCGCCTGGTTGTCATATTTCTCGCGGAGTTCTTTTTCTCACTCCACTTTGCCGCCACTCTTTATATAAACTCGTCCTTTCTCGAGCACTTCTTCGGACTTCAGACTATCGGCATACTCTATGTAGCCGGAGCACTCGGCAATGCCGCTTTATTTTTACTGGCACCAAGGCTTCTCAATAAGTTCGGAACCAGAGGGTTCCTTTTCCTTTTTCTTTTCTTTACTCTTGGCTCGACCATAGGCGCCGCCTACGCCTTCGGCCCGTATGATGCGGCTATATTTTTCCTCATATACGCTTCTGTCTCGACAATGGTCTACTACGCCTTAGACATAATGCTCGAGGAAGATACGGCCAACAGGAAAACCGGTGAGATTCGGGGTATTTATCTCACGCTCGCAAATATCGCCTTTGCCGCCGGCCCGATACTGATCACACTGTTGGGTACGGATGAGAAGTTCAAATACTTCTACCTGGCTGCGGCCCTCTTGCTCCTGCCGCTCATAATCTTGGTTTTGTTCTTCCTGCGGTCTAAACATCCAAGGAGGAAGTACACGGGGCATTCGTTGCCCTTCCTCCTGTGGTGGAAGAGGAAGGCTGTGCGCCGCGTGACCTTTGCCAGATTCATCCTTGAGTTCTTCTTCGGCATGATGGCGATATATACCCCCATATACCTTCACGGACATATCGGATTCAGCTGGACGGAGATTGGAGTAATATTTTCCATAATGCTTCTCCCTTTTATCATATTCGAATGGCCGGCCGGCATACTTGCTGACCGGTTCTATGGCGAACGCGAGATCATGTCGTGGGGTTTCTTCATCACCTTTGTCTCACTCTTATTCATACCGGGACTTGGTAAGGAAGCGATACCCTGGGCTGTCGCCCTTTTCTTCACTCGTGTCGGAGCGAGCGTCATCGAAATCACTACCGAGAGCTACTTCTTTAAGCATGTTAGTTCAAATGACTCGGGTCTGATATCCATCTTTAGACTTTCCAGGTCGGCCGGGCTCATTTTCGGTGCGGCGGCAGGTGCCCTGGCTATTGCCAGTCTTCCCTTCTACTCTATATATATTATTCTTGCTTTCGCAGTGCTCTTGGGACTCCGCGAGTCAATGAGACTAGTAGACACCAAGTAGTTTGAAAATCGGAGCCATGAAGGGGTCGAAATGCGTGCCTCTGGTCATAGCCGCGCCTAGGCCACCAGTAATTGTGATCGCTATAAGAAGAAGGAGTGCAAGAGGTACTAAAACCCTAGGTCTCAGTACATGCTCCGAGTACCAATTGGGCCTCTGCCAGTGGAAGAGATATCCCTTGGCAATCCCAATGGACAGGATGAGGGTTGAGAGGCCGAAAATCTGATGGAGAGCAAAAATTCTTGGTCCGCCGATCGCCCATCCGCTCGTTATAGCTCCGGTAATTACTCCGGCGAGAGCTCCCAGGGCACCGAAGGTCACAAGGAAAGCTTTTATATAGAAGACGTATGGCTTCTCTATCACCTTTTGAAACCTGATTAGTTCAAAAATAGAGTACAGAGTGAGCAGCGCTATCGGGAAGTGGATGACGATCGGATGGAGATTCATCTCTTCCATTCTACTAGAAGACCGGACTTGATTTCAATCTTTTCGGCTTTACGGAGCTTGTGTCCCCGTGGCAAAACATCCTCGTGCGGAGAATGGTCCAGCTCATCCACCAGCCCATCGAGATCCCCCTTGGAGTGAAGCCAGTCGAATTTGGTTTTGGAAAGGTCGAAGGGCTTGGAGAACTTGCGCATTGTCTTCGTGCCGTCTTCCAGGAAATATTCATGGAAGTAGCTCATAGCGAGCTCGCGCACGCTTTTGTAAACCGGCTCGCGATAGCGGAGCACCGCGTGATTGGTCTTCGATAGGGCTCCCCAATATTTGCCCCGTTTGAACAGCACGACTACGTGATCGGCATCCTTATTGATGGTGCGCAAGTCGAGGAGTAGCGGCTTATGCCCGTGCATTGAGAGTGCTGCCGCGGCGATGAGCGCTCCCTCGAAGCAGTGCGCCCTGCCGGCCTTCAAACTTTGTTCGACCGAACGGTACGTCTCACCGCCTCTTTCGAAGTTGAATGGCGTCTTATTAAGAAAATTCTGAATCTTATCCGGGGTGTTGAGTTTGCCGAGTTGTTTAGATATGGCAGACGTAGGAGGGATTCTTTTCGGCATAGTCTTGATGATACTCCTCCGCGGGGTAAAATTCTCCTGCGGGCAATATCTCTGTCACAATCGGATTTTTGTAGCGGTGATTGCGTTCCAGCCTGTCCCTGAACTCTTCAGCCGCCTTTCTCTGCTCTTCAGTATGATAGAAGATCGCCGAGCGGTATTGCTCACCCACGTCAGGGCCGGAACGGTTCGGCGTAGTCGGATCATGATGTTCGAAAAAGGTCTCTAGAAGCTCTGGGTAGGATACAACACTGGGATCGTAGGCCACCTCGACAGCTTCAGCGTGACCGGTAGTACCAGAGCAGACACTTTCATAAGTCGGGTTCGGCACATGTCCGCCGGTGTAGCCAACAACGGTTTTTAAAACCCCAGGGATTTTTTTGAACAAAACCTGAGAACCCCAGAAGCACCCCAGAGCAAATGTTGCCTTATCCATAATCTCGGTATTATTGGAGCTTATTGAGGAAGGTAATGGAGCTTGCTATATCCTGTATGTGGGCGCGATCTGCCCAGAATACCAAATACTTGTATACCTGGGAGCCTATGGTCACGAGAGTCGGATACTTAACTATGAGTACAGCCTGTCCGTGCATCGAGGGACTCTGATCGGGAGAGGGTAAAATCAGCCTGGCGTCCTGTCCGTCTATGGTCAGTTTCTGTATGTAAGGCTCCGTGCCGTATGGCTTCAGGGCATGATTGGCTTCGTTCTCAGCCATCTTATCAATAGTAATATCTCCTGTGCCTCCGGCCGATACGCTGAAGAAGCCATCTGAGCCTTCATAACGATCATACTGCTGGCCGCCGACAGGCTGCCATTCCGGAGGATAGCGCAGATTGATGGCATAAGCGTAATTAGTATAACGGGCCACGACCGGGGTCCGGGTCTGCTCTTCCACCCTGGCAATATTTACATGCCGGGCATAAAATATGACCGCCGTAAATAAGATGAGGATACCCAGGAGAACAGACCAGATTCTTCCGTCTCCGCCCGTGTGATTAGAGTCAGCCACCATAGCATTATAACATTCCCACTACGGGACGTAAGACGCTGCCGGAGAGGCTTTCTTAATGCGTTTCCGGTATGACTTCGGGTGTAGTTAAGGCTCGCTCTACTCTGAAACCGACCCTTCCGATAATCTGTCCTCTGGGTGTCTCCACACTGACTCTCCACTTACCGGGGACTACGCTCGATTCGGAATAAGTCCTGTAACCGTTTCCTCTGCCGCCGAATATAGGCAGGGCTATCCTCGACATTGTTACCCACTTACCGCTCTCTTCGTTCCAATATTGCCAATCGTGAATTACCGTAGTGCTGAATTTGGCCGGAGAGAAAACCGATGAGTACAGGAAGAGTGAATGTCCTGGCTCAACGTGGATGGTCCTATGCAGTTTCAGAAAATCCAGCAGGTCTCCGCGTTCCTTCCCAAGCACGTAATTACCGCCGGGACTCCTGGACACAGAGTGGTATATGCCGCCTTCCTTGAGAGAAAGCGGTATGGGGGGAATTATATTAGTGAAGTAGAGAGCGTTAATCCCGATGAAGATCGTAATAATCGAAAGGCGGATGGCTCTCCGGCTGCGCAGATATGTATCTCCGGAAAACTTTTCCAAGAATCTGAGGAAGAGTCTGATTGCACCCAGACTCAACACCCCGGCCAGTACGAATTCAAACGTCCCTATGGATCCGATCAGCACCGGCACTAGGAAGATCATGAAGAGCATGAGGGAGAGGAAGAGGAAGGACACTTGGAATGTCAGGCGCTCGTGGTAACGCTTGAGCCGCTCATTGGCAGCGAATGCCAGGGCAAGTATGAGAAGGAACGGCCAGCTCACAGACAATGTGGAACTCCTGAAGTAAAGAATCAGGAAAGCCGAAAGCAACCCTCCGAAACTGAATTGAAGGAGGGTAAGAGCCCACAAGCCTGTCTTTGAAGCCTTATCCCCCGTTTTCTCCCTCTTGCTCAAGAAGATCATAGCCGAGGCAACGACGACGAGATGAAATACGACCCAGAAATTTTCCCAGAACGAGTCTGCGCGCCGAAGCGTTAGTATGTCGAATATGAATCCGCCGATAAGTGCGGCCGACGATACATGCCGTTCGTTGTGCTTGTACCAAGCCGCCACTTTCTGAAAGGACATGCATCCATTATAAACAAAAACCCCGCCATTTGGCGGGGTTTAAGCTGGTATTACCGATTGGCTTCTGAGGTTGAGGTTGCGCTGTCTCCGGCTTCATAATGCGCCCTTAGAGCAGCTGCGATCCTTGAGGCAAGTTCGGCACGATCATAATTGGTCCAGCCGTTGGCTCCTATCGAGGATGAGGACTCTACGGCAGCCCGTACTCGTGCTTCGAGATCAGCCCTGTCTTTGATAACCAGGAATCCGAACCACGGATAATCGAAGCGCACATTGCCTCCTTGGTCGACACCCACCTCCACATCCATGATAACCGGTATGACACCAATGAAGCGTCCGCGGTCCTTGTAAGAGACGCTGATATTGTCATTACCGAAGCTTATGAAGTTGATATTTTCATCGGATTTGATGGCATTCTCGGCAAAGGCTCTGAGATCGCTCTCTGTGGCGACATTGGAAGTCGCAATACCGGCGTTGACTCCGGCCTGGGCACTTATGCTACCTGAAGTACTGAGCGGGCTGTCGTCGTTTACTTCGTTTTCGGACCGGTCTTCATCGGGGTTATCGCGGACATCCTCTCTCTTTATCGTCATGACGTCTCCAGAGATGGAACTGTTGGCGCTGGCTCCGGCACCAGCATTAATACCACCATCTTGGTTGTCCGCGCTCGCCCCGGCATCAAGATCGGCGTTGATATTCGTATTAGTCTGCAATTCGGTCTCTATGGGTCCGTATGATAGGCCGATGAGCGATGCCGCCTTGAGAACAGCCAGAGGCGAGAGCGCTATAGCTGCCCCGACGACGAGAGTAATATATTTGTGTTTCTGCATGGGTTTGGATTATTAGTTAGTAAGAGCCCGAGATCCGGCCTCTTTATCCAATAACGCAGACCCTGCTACTTTCTTTCAGAACTGAGCCAATCTGAATACTTCTTAGCCATATCCTCGAAGCTCTTCCTGTTGTTCGCTATTTCCTTCTTGCCGTCCACAAGATGTATTTTGGCATTGAACTTTACCGGTCCGGTATACCTCTTAACCTTCTTGAGCCTGTCTATCCTAGACTTGGCACGCTTGAGTATCCCAGGCAAAGTCATTGTTACCTCTCTCAGGAATGCATCCGCCGATAACGGCTTACCGGTTGCCATCTTCACAAAATCCATTAATCCTTTGGTAGAGGCGAGCTTCCAAACCCTGGACATCTCCGCACCGACCTTCTTATTGTCAACAATATACCCGTATTTTTTGTAGAAATACTCTCTCCACTGGTTAAGAATCAGAGTGGCCAGCGCATATCCATGGTAGTAAGCCGAACTTTCGAAGTCGTAAATATGCGGAATGTTAAGAATGTTATGCGACGGCACCGAACGGTCGAAATATTTTTTGAAAGTATTCCGCGCTATAGATTTCACCCTGCCTCCGGTGAGAGTTTTGGCCTCATACACCTGACGCTCGAAATCGGAGACCATCATCATTCCGTTGAGAGAAAGCGGACGAAGCGGATGCATCTTCTTAATTTCGTGTTCAAAAAGCTCGAACGGATATGCACGACCATCTTTGTCCAGAGCATAACGCGAAGCCCATTCGATACTGCTGAAAACGGTATCGAGAAACATACTGTGAGTCTCCGCCCAGGCGTTGGAGCTCGGAGCAAATTCATGATTCATGCATACATCTATGACCTCCGAATTCAACCTGTCAGCGGCATGCCCGCCTTCGTGGAAAAGAGTATGGTATCCGTTATGGCCCGAACCTACCTGTCCGTAGACCATATTGCAGGTGAAATTTGCGCTGCCCGGCATTAGCTTACCTTTCTCCATACGGACTAAGTCCGGGTAATGGCAGAATCCATTGTTGTACTTGCCCTTACGGTCCAGGAGATCGAGCTTCAGCGTTCCTCCCTTGAAGTCTATGCCGAGCGCGGCAAAAGATTGCCCCCAGCGGATGATTGCTTGGTCGAACTGAAAGTAAGGATCCTTCTCCTTGATGAAATTTCCGCTCATCATATAGCCGAAATTCCATGGCTTCCTGAGTCCGGGCATCGATTTTTCCAGTTTGGCGATATTTTTCTCCGCATACTTGATCTTCCGGTATATCTTGTCAAAAATACCAAAGATCTCTCGCTTGCTCATCCTATCGACCGTTCTAAGCTTATATTCATAGAAATCCCCATAACCCAGGGCACGGGCATATCGATTACGCAATCTGACGAGCTCCACATATTCTCTGGCGAACTGTTTTGCCAATTTTTCTTTGGCACTAAAGCAGGACTTCCTGACCTTCTCATCGTTATGAGTAACCATCATCACAGACATCTTGTTTGAGGATGCCGCTACGAACTTCTTAGTATAAGGATCCGTATAGCCCTCCTTGCGTGTTGACCGCTTTCTTTGTATTTCTCCTTCAAGCTTGTCGATCTTCTCCTTTACAGCCAAACCCTCGGGCGGAGTCTGATAGCAGGAGAAAAACCAAAGCCAGTATCCGATGCGGACGCCAGCGGCCTTGTCCGCCCCTTCTTCCAGTTCCTTCAATCGTTTTGGGAATTCCGGATTAGCTCGGAAAGCATCACGTCTCTTTTGGGCCAGCTTGAGCTTATTATCCACACTATGATCACCCATATAGGAAATCCAGAACAGCTCCTCGTAGCCCTTATGGAGCTTGTGATATTCATCGTTCAGATATTGCAGAAATTCCTTAGCCGTATTTTTTGCTTTCATTTTAGGATTCTACCAGATCTGCCTATTTAAGCACTTGCCATATATTTGGATCGGCTCCGCCGTCGATCTTGAAGACCGAGACCCCCCTGATTCCATGCTTCTTGGCAAGTTCCACTTTGGATCTGATAGCTTCGGCATCTGACCACCATACTATATTGAAGGACTGGCTCAAGGTGCTGTCAGCGGTGGCTATGACAGACGCGGTCGGCTCGGTCGAGGTGGCGTCCGGTCTATATATAAAGGAGAGTTCGCCGGCGATGTTGCGGTTCGGAGTGATACCCATGGATGCGGCCAGTTCTGTGGCATACCTGGGGTTAAAGGCCCAGAGGTGTTTGTAATCATATCCGCTCGAGAGCGGAGTCACCCGAAACTCGTATCCGTACGTAGCTACGCCGAGCATCAGCTTCTTCTTGGATATGCTCTTTTCCGCGAGAGTAAGAACTTTCTCCACCCACTTCGGATCCGCTACCGGCACGTATGGTCCGGTTACGGAAGTGGTCAGTTTGCGGTCCACAGATGCCTGGTCGTATGCCATAATGCGGACCCTGTCGCAGTTCTGGTTTATGACCGCGTAATCGTTGGCATACGCAGGAATATAAGGCACGCTCGAGTCGGGCCTGAGAGAATCCGGAGGAGTGCGGGCCTCGATGGTACACATCACCCACTTCTTGCCCATGGCCTTATAGAGCTCTTTAAGAAAGAGCGAGAAGTAGGGCATGGTTTCAGACGCTTTGGCTTCGTAATCTATATCGATCCCGTCAAAACCGTTGAGGTAGACCGCATTGACGATCTGCTGAATGTGCGCGGCCCGCAGAGCCGTGCTTCTGAATACCCTGTCCATAGCGGAAGCATTGGACCACATTACCGTCGGTATGACCCTGATCTGCTTTAGGTGTGCCAGGGCAGTAAGCTCCGGCCACGGAGCTTCGCTCAGCTTCATCTCATCGTTAAGCGTGCCGTCGTTCTTAACCGTATAACCGAAAGGGTTAATTTCTTTGAAAGAATCAATGTGCGTCAGGAACTCTGCAGTGCCGGTGGCACTTCGCCAGTACGGTATCCAGCCCGAGATCTCGAAGGGAGCGCTCATGGCCGCCGAGACAAATAAGGGTGCAAATATCAAAACACCCATGGTCAGGAACTTGATCTTCATGAAGTACTATTATACTTCAGTAATAGGACGAATTAGGCTCTATGGAATTTCTTGCCCAGGTAGTACGGCCAGATGATAATCGCGAGGACTCCGTGCCAGAAGCTTAGCTTCAGGTATCCGATAGTGAAGAGCCAGCCGATAAACCAGAGACAGCCCAACCCTCCACCGCCATGGATAAAGACCGGATAGTTACCCCACTCTCCACCCCATGATCGAACTGCGTTTTCTGCTGTATTCATATAATAATGATACCACGAGTTTGCTGCCGATCAGGGACTCGAACCCCAATTAACCGCTCCAGAGGCGGTCGTCCTACCATTAGACGAATCGGCAAATACCGTGACACAATAACGTAAATTAAGCCTCTTTTCAACGTTACAATGTATATATGAAGAGAGGTTTACTGATTGTCACAATCACAGCTATAGTTGTTGCTTTGGCTGTGGGGCACAAACCCGCAACAGCGCCAGAGAATACCGCTCCAAATGTGCCCGATACTGAAATACAAGAGGTTAAGATTTCGATATTGCCGGAGACAATTCTCCAGGGCGATCCGGCAGAAGTAGTAGTCGAAAACATAGGTACTTCGACTATTAAATCACTTACATTCCAGGGCAAGCCACTCGGGGTATTTACATACAATGACAAGCCTACGGCGCTCATCGGTATAGATCTGAAGATGCCGGTTGGAGTCTATCCCCTGTTTCTTAGCCTGAGCGATGGCCGCACCCTGCGCAAGAATTTGATTATTAGCAAGCGTCAGATAGTTACAGCTCCGCTCGGAATTCCTGAGAGTCTCGGCGGCAATACTCCCGAAGCGGCGAACAATTTGATTGCCACCTTGGCTGAGGAAAATGCGATCATAAACTCAGTACCGTCGGAAAATGCGTTATTGTGGTCGGGACCGTTCCGCTTTCCACTGGAGAAGGTGGAAATAACCGATGTCTACGGCTATACCCGCTCGACGGTAAACACTACCATTAGCCATAAGGGTACCGACTTCCGTGCCGCTGTCGGCACACCGGTATATGCCATGAACAGTGGTAAGGCGAGACTCGTGCGGGAGTTTAGGAATTACGGTAAGACTATTATCATAGATCACGGGTTTGGACTTCAGACCATATATATGCATCTTTCGGAAGTTAGTATTGAAGAGGGTCAGAATGTTTCCAAGGGACAGAGCATCGGTAAGAGCGGTCAGACCGGCTACGCCGAATTTCCCCACCTCCACATCTCGGTAAAAATCAGTGGAATCTCCATCGATCCGATGAAGTTTATGGCTCTCTTCGTCTCTATATAGATGAAGGCTGATAAACCCAATAAAATAATTGTTGGAATCTACTACGTCCTCCGAACCCTAATGATAGCCGCCGCTCTGGCCTTCCTCTGGCAAAGAGAGTGGTCTTCGGCGGTATATACGGCCTTGATTTTCCTGCTGATGATCTCTCCGGGGATACTGAAGCGCTGGTGGGATATTTATCTTCCATTCGAGCTTGAAATTACCTCGGTTATCTTCATATTCTTAACTCTTTTCCTCGGGAGCTTGGAAAATTTTTATGAGGAGTTTCCTTGGTGGGATGGCGTCCTGCATTTCGGTTCCGGCTTTCTGCTCGGATTCTTCGGCTTCGTCTTTATTTACATATTAAACCAGGGATCAGGCAAGCTGAATCTCTCTTCGGGCTTTTCAGCGATATTTTCAGTAATGTTTTCGGTTACCATCGGAGCTATCTGGGAAATCGCCGAATTCATCTTCGACAAATTCACTGGTGCCAGGACGATGGAAACTGGATTGCCGGACACTATGGGCGATATGATTGTTAACCTCATCGGAGCCGTAATAGTGGCTACAGCTGCCTATATTTGGATGAAAAGGGAAAAAAGAATACCGCTTACTCCGAAAAAAATAAATTAGACCACACAAAATTGTAAGACTGCTCGAGAATGACTCGTCGTTAAATATCCAAGGTCGAGATTATTAATCAATCGATAGACCGATAATCGGCTATCACTTAATAAATAATTCACTAACATGGCTGATCAAAACGACAACAGAACTGGGCGCGGTTTCGCAGGAATGGATGAGCAGAAGCAGAAAGAGATTGCAAGCAAGGGCGGCAAGGCAGCTCACGAGAGAGGCACTGCCCATGAATTCACCTCCGAAGAAGCCCGCGATGCAGGCAGGAAGGGTGGCTCAAGCCGCGGTGGCAATAGCGGCGGCAATGAGGGTGGTGAGGGCAACAGGTAATAATGTATCCTCAGCATCCTTTTTGAAAATCCCGGTGGAAGCCGGGATTTTCGTTGTGCACTTTTCTGTCAACAGCTTCTCCACTTATGCACAACTGACCTTTACTGATGAGCTTGCATGTTGTGTAATTATATTTACAATGTAGGGGTGAAATTATGAATAAGTCGATATAAATGAAATCCCAAACACGCACTTTATTGAAGAGTTCTCCTAAGCCAGCAGTTTTTATATCAAAGCCGGGGCGCACTTTAGAGTGGCTCGGCGGGGTAAGCTACCAGAACCTCGAACAGGTTCTTGCCGGCGTTAAACGTCTTATGATTGAGAATTCAAATGATGAGATACATCTTATGGTTAACTCTTATGGAGGCACTACCGGCATAGGCATGAGCTTTTATGACGCGATGACATCCTGGCTCAAGCCCAAACTCGTCACCATAGGCAGCGGCGATGTAGACTCGTCCGGCATAATCGTCTTCCTCTCCGGCTCGAAAAGATTTCTGACTAAGAACACTACCCTTCTCCTCCATCTCGCCGGCAGAACCTTCGGCGGCGACAAGCGCTACACGGTCGAGGATATGGAATCCATGCTCAATGAGGATCATCTCAAGGATTTCCAGTATGCATGCGTAGTCTCAGATGCAACGAACGGTAGGTATACTCCGGCCATGATCCTCGAGATGATGGGCAAGAACACAATTCTTACCGCGGCGGAAGCTGTAGAGATGGGTCTCGCACATAAGGTGCTTGCGTAAGAAGAGATAGAGGATGGCGTCTATTCATGTGTGCGAAATAAGTTAATCATTATAGAAACATGCTTGTTACTATAGCTGTTATCCTTCTTATCCTCTGGCTCTTGGGTCTCGTGACTTCGTACACTCTGGGCGGGTTCATCCACCTGCTTCTTGTGATCGCTATCATCATGATTCTCATCCGTCTCATCAGAGGAGAGAACCCTATCAGATAAGAAAAAACCCCGCCTCGGCGGGGTTTTTCTTTTACTTGACCGTAAGCGTGCCTTTCATACCCATCTGGCGGTGAGTGCCCACGGAACAGTAATATTCGAAAGCGCCGGCCTTGTCCGCTACAAAAGTTACCGAAGCGCTCTGTCCGCTCTGAAGAACAGGTGTCTTCACATTAAACTCGTCAATTACGAAGTCATGGCTGCCGCCGGAGTTTACGAAGTTGATCTTGACCGTATCTCCCTTATTTACCGTCATGGTCTTAGGCGCGAAGGTAAAGCTGCTTCCGGTAACGGTAAACTCTTTTACAGAGCCTGCCGGAGTTTGGCTGAGAGCCGGATCCGGGGAAGTAGATGTGTTTTCCGAAGCGGTGTTATTCGGATTAGGGTTATTTAGGGCCGCGTCCGGGATTGGATTTTCCAGACTAGTCCCGTCCCCGCTCTGCTTGTAAACAAGCCATCCGCCGATAATTACTATAGCCACGGCTATTAAAGCGATTATTTTACTGCTCATTGTTGTGTTTGCTCTACTTGTAAGATAAAGTGGGTACTCTCGTATTATATACTACCCATTGATGATCATAGAAGTTAAAAACCTGAGCAAGAAATTCGGCGATCGCGAGGTAGTGAAGCATATATCCTTCAATGTTGAGAGGGGCGAGATTTTCGCATTTCTCGGCCCTAACGGCGCAGGAAAGACCACAACCATTAAAATGTTGACTACTCTCCTGCCTAAAACGGATGGCGAGATAAAGCTGAACAACTTCGATCCGGAAGATAATCCCGATGAAGTAAGAAAGTCTTTCGGCATTGTATTTCAGGATCCGTCTCTGGACACTGACCTTACCACATATGAAAATATGGAGATTCACGCCGTACTCTATGGGATGAAGAAAGAGGTTTACCGTCCGCGCATAGAAGAACTTCTTAAGCTCGTGGAACTTCATGACCGCCGCGGTGATTATGTGAAAAACTTCTCCGGCGGAATGAAGCGCCGCCTGGAGATCGCAAGAGGACTCCTCCATCACCCCAAGGTACTCTTCCTCGACGAGCCGACTCTCGGCCTCGATCCGCAGACCAGGAACTTGCTGTGGAACTACATAAGGGATCTGAACCAGAAGGAAAACATCACAGTCTTCCTCACCACCCACTACATGAACGAGGCGGAGAAGATGGCTAATCGCATCGCCATCATAGATCATGGAGTGATAGTCGATATAGGAACATCGGAAGAACTGATGAGCAGGACAGGTACCGACTCACTCGAAGCCGCCTTCCTGAAGCTTACCGGTCATGCGGTACGAGAAGAAGAAGGCGAAAACGAGTTCCGCAACATGGCCAAGATGTGGACCGGAAAACGTTAATTGTTAATTAAAGACATGCAGACAATCTACATACTCTGGCAGAGGCAAGTCAAAAAATATTTAAGAAGCCCTTCGCGCATAGTCGGTACTTTGGGACAGCCGCTCTTTTTCCTTCTTGCGCTCGGATACGGATTCGGATCGATATTCAAACAGGCAGGGCAAGGCAACTACCTGCAGTTTCTCTCTCCTGGAGTTGTGGCCATGTCCGTTCTCTTCACCGCAGTCTTCGGCGGCATAGAAGTGATCTGGGACAAGCAGTTCGGTTTCCTAAAGGAAACTATGGTCGCCCCGGTCTCTCGCATAAACACTATGATCGGCCGTACTTTGGGCGGCGCCACCGTCGCTTCAATCCAGGGAGTCATAGTGGTCATCATTTCGATGTTTTTCGGCTTCAGGCCAGAGACCCATTACCTTCTCCTCGCCCTCCTTTTCATGTTTATCGGAGCGCTTCTCTTCACAGCGCTCGGCACAGGGATTGCATCAGTGCTTGATGACATGCAGGGCTTTCCTATCGTCATGCAGTTTATAGTCACGCCGATGTTCTTCCTCTCGGGATCGATGTTCCCCATCGAAGGTCTGCCGAAGATTCTAGGTTATATCGTTCATGCCAACCCCATGACTTACTACGTCGATGGTATACGCGGGCTGCTTATCGGCGGTAACCACTTCTCACTCGGTCTCGACTTTGCAATTGTGACGATAATCGCACTGGCTTTCCTTGGTATTGGCTCTTACCTTTTCAGTAAAATTAAGGCTTAAACCTTAAGATACCTGCGGATGGCCCAGAAGGAGGATATTGCACCGATGATTATACCGGAACCGAGCAGAATGGCGGCAATCTGTAGAAAGTTGTGTAGATAATACGAGAATAGATTCATCCCGATGAAGAAGTCCTGGGTAACGTTCCCTATCCAATAGGTAATCGGCAGAAAGAGGATGAGCGCTAGCACGGTTGCCACCAAACCATAAATAATTCCGACGGTAACAAACGGGCCTTGTATGTAAGCTGTAGAGGCTCCGACCAGGCGCATAACGCTGATCTCCTCGCGTGCGATATATATAGTCAGGCGTATGGTGTTGAAAGCGATAAGTATCGAGAGAAGGATGAAAGCTATGGCAATAGCCAGGCCGAGCTTGTCGGCGCTCCTGATGATGCCTGTGAGCTTATCTATGGCCACTTTGTTCTGATAATAGTTGACATGGTCGATGATAGTCACGCCGGAAGCCGAAAGAGCATTGTTGCCCTCAAGGAACTGGGCAATACTTTGGTATTGCGAGGGATCTTTGGCTTTGACATCGAGAGATGCTCCGAGTGGGTTTTCGTTGAGTTCATTGAGAGCGGTCAATATGGACTGGTCGTTCTCATGGCGCTTCTTGAAGTCCTCCAGTGCCTGTGAGCGTGAAGTGTACGTAACCAGCGAGACCTCCGGAAGGTTCTCGAGCGAACGCTTGATGTTTGTGATGTCGCCTTCGGATGCAGTAGGGATGAAAGTGACGGTTATATCGACTTTCTGCCTCAGGGCATTGAGAGAGGTATTGAGTATGGCGCTGCCGAAGATGATGAAGCCGATGACGAGAAGCGTTACGATCATCATAAAGACCGACGCCAGAGAGACTGTGCCGTTTCTCCAGAAGTTCATGAATCCGGTGCGTGATATTCTTTTGAAATTGGTCCAGAACATGTCGGTAGATTATATAAAATATTTACCCTGTTTGTCGTCTCTTATGATTTTACCCTTCTCCATGACTATAACCCGCTTACCGAGTGAATCTATAATGCCCTTGTTGTGAGTGGTGAGGATGACGGTCGTGCCTATATCATTGATCCTCTTCAGGATCTGGACTATGTCATAAGTATTAACCGGATCCAGGTTACCAGTCGGCTCATCGGCCACCAAGACGTCAGGCTGGTTGACTAAGGCCCTGGCAATGGCCACTCTCTGCTTTTCGCCGCCGGAGAGCTCCTTGGGAAAGTTCCATATCTTGCTCGACAGGTCCACCAGCTCTAAGACGTGCGGGACATCCTGCTCTATCTCTTCATCTGTCTTCCCTGCCGCTTCCATGGTAAAGGCTATGTTCTCGTACACAGTCTTCCCTGATATAAGCCTGTAGTCCTGGAAGACCATGCCGATTTTGCGGCGAAGTTCGTTCATCTCGTTCTTACCCAGATCGTGAACATCCGAGGATTCAAAGAAGACCTGCCCATCGGTAGGAATCTCCTCGGCCAGAAGCATTTTTAGGAGCGTGGTCTTGCCTGCGCCGGACTGGCCAACGATAGATACGAATTCCTTGGGTTCTATGGTCAGGGTGACATTCTGGAGAGCTACGGAGCCGTCGGGATAGACCTTGCTCACACGGTCAAAGAAAATCATATATTCCTGATTTTACCATTTTTGAAGTACCTCGGCTAGAGATTTTTCTCGGCCTCTATGAACTCGTCAAGGTTGCCGCCAAGGATTGAATCGGGATCATGAGATTCGTATTCAGTGCGGTGATCCTTCACTAATTTGTACGGATGCAAGACATACGAACGGATCTGGCTCCCCCATTCATTGGCTGTCGTCTTAGATACATACATACCTTTCTCCTTGGCCTTTCTCTCATCATCGCGGAGTTTATAGAGTTTAGCCGAGAGCATGGCGAGTGCCTTCTCCTTGTTCTGGGCCTGACTGCGCTCCGTCTCAACGTGCACTGCCAAATTGGTAGGTATATGCACTGCGCGAACGGCAGTCTCGCGCTTGTTCACATTCTGCCCTCCAGGTCCGCTTGATCGAGAGAGCTCGATACGGATCTCATCCGGAGGAATCTCAAGCTCATCCGCCTTCTCGAACTTCGGTATGACCTCGACCATACTGAAGGAGGTTTGTCTTATACCGCGCGAGCCGAATGGCGAGATACGCACCAGACGGTGCACGCCTGATTCGTTCTTGAGCGTGCCATAAACGTTTTTACCGTCGACATCGAGAGTAATATTTCGGAAGCCGCCATGGTCGTTCTCATTCTTATTCAAAACCGTGGCCTTGAATCCCTTCTTCTCGAAGTATTTCAAATACATTTCAAGAAGCAGGCGGGTAAAATCCTCCGCATCGTCCCCGCCCGCACCGCTAAATATCGTGACCACCGCTCCGCCCTTGTCGTATTTACCAACTCCTTCCAGTTCGTCTTTGAGATTCTGCAGCTCTTTGATATCTGTCTGGGCCTTATTCTTATCATTCCAAAAGTCAGCGGCAGCCATCCGCTCTTCTATCTCATTAATTTTCTTTTGTATATCTTCTTTGGAAGCCATAGCCGTGAGCCACCCCGCAGGATCGAACTGCGGACCCCCGCTTTACGAAAGCGGTGCTCTACCAACTGAGCTAGGGTGGCCTGGAGCCAAGACCCGGGATCGAACCGGGGACCTCATCCTTACCATGGATGTGCTCTACCAACTGAGCTATCTTGGCACATTGCGAAAACGGCTTTAATGTTACTTAATTTGAGCCTCTTTTGCAAAACAAAATCCCGGCTGAGCCGGGATTTGTCTTAGTATGCGGGGCCGCCCGCGTCTCCGCTCCCTGCGGGTAAGGAGACGTTTATATTCGCCCCTCCGTCTGTCGATGCTCCGCGGCCGCGGAAACCGAACCAGATTGCAAGTCCGATAATGACGATGACAAGGATAGCCACGATAGCGGTCATTGCACTGCCGCCGCCATCATTACCGCCTCCTCCGGGATTGTTGTTTATTTCTACTGCCATGGTTTTTAACTATTAATAATTCCTTTCCGAAAATCGTTTACCAAGCTGTGTGCTCTCCTGGTAGGTTCCGGAAGCTTATAACCACTCAAGGTATTCCGGACTATTTCCACGGATTCCTCGAGAGTTATGAGATGTCCGGGGGAGACTATCAGGGGATTTGTCCTAGGCTTGGTCTTTATAACCGAACCGATGATTTCACAGCTTTTGGGATCTATGAGCCTCTCTCCCTCAGTCTTACCGTAGAGAACGCTCTTCCCTACACCGATGGTTGGTATACCGAGCTCAACGCCCAGATGCGAGGCAATTCCCAAGCGCCTTGGGTGAGCTATACCCTGCCCATCTACCATAAAGACGTCGGGCTTTGTTGAAAGTTTCTCCACGCATTTAAGCAGCGCCGGTATCTCACGGAAGGAGAGAAGGCCGGGGATATAAGGAAAATTGGTTTCGGTTTTGGCGGTTACCACCTCTACAGTCTCAAGGCTGGGAAATTTCAGAACAATAATGCCCGCATAAAGGGTATTACCGAAGAGGTCCATCGACACATCAGCGCCGGCTATAGCTTTTATCTTCTTTTCGAGAGGTATAAGTCTGATCTTATCGCGCAGCCTATGCTGAATTTCTACAGCTTCTTTCGGAGAAACATTCCATTTAGTTGGCATTTTGAAGACACATTTTAAGCTCCGCTGTCTGAGTCCATCCGCATAGACCGCTGGCCTGGCGTTCGCACTTGGCAGTCTTATAGCAGGCATATGCCTCTCTATACTCGCAGGTCGAGGCCATACCGGGCTGGTCGGAACAAATCTGGCCGGAGCATCCTCCGATGTAGCACTTTTCAGTAGAGGCTCCGGGATTAATCTCCCCTGCCGGACGCTTTTCTACCCTATAAACAAAACGGTAGTCATCACTTCTTATAGCTGTACCGGCCTTCGGGTATGGAGTGACAGAGATGAGAGTGATCTTCTGGGCTTCAGTCGTAACGGATTTACCCGCTTCGATTGTCATGCCTGACATTCCGAGCCCTGAGATTATTTCGGTATTAACTCTGACTCTGCCGGCTTGTATGCACTGCACTCCCTCCGCACACCTGCTGTCTTCGACTACCGAAACCGGTGTAAGAGTTAGGTTTCTGAAAGTGGCTGTTTCGCCAAGCCTGAGACTTACCTCTCCTTCTTCCGGTATCACAGAAGTACCGGGATTCTGCCCTATGAGCGTGGGCGCCGGAGATTTGGAATAACTCTTGAAGAGCACCGCCCCGCACATTACGATGAACGCAAGTAAGAGGATGATTGTCAGATCTTTCTTCATGGTAAATGCCATTATAATTCAGACGTCCCGAATATCCAATACTGACGAGTAACACTAGCGCGGCCGACCGGACTTGAACCGGCAACCTCTCGCGTGACAGGCGAGTGCTCTAACCAGTTGAGCTACGACCGCAAGTGAGGAGTATCGGAAACTTGTTTACGCTTACTCCGAGCGCAGCGGGTGTACTACTGTACAGACCGCATTTTTACTGCAACGGGTGCATTATACACGCACCGGGTGTCGACGGGTGGGATCGAACCACCGACCTTGGGCTTATGAGTCCCACGCTCTAACCAACTGAGCTACGTCGACAAGCGAGGAATAGGAAATGTTTACATGTTCTCATTCCGAGCACAGTCGACGCAAGCTCAGCTTACAGTCGACAATGGCTAACACTATACCTTTTTTTGTTGATTTTGTCAGTTTAATACGTTATAATACGTTCCTTAGCGGGTTGGAGGAGCAGTACCTCGACAGGCTCATAACCTGTAGGCGTCCGTGCAAATCGGGCACCCGCAACAATTAGTTTGATTCGATAGTTTATATATGGTAATTTTGGCCTAGAACCACCTTTCCAAGGAGTTCCTTTGAGCACAGAAGAAGATATGGCCGCGCAGGATGAAAAGACTCGCACAACCGCGAGAGGGCGCATAGCCGAATGCAATACCGTAGAGTCGGCACGCGCCCTTCTCGTCGAGGTCAACTCTGCCAAAGAGCGTTACTTCGAGCGTCAGATGATCGAGATCGCAGTCGATCTCCGGGATATCGAACGTGAGCTTCAGCAGAAGATCAAGGACATCCGCTCGGCACATCAGTCTTTTTGAGACGATCACATGGGTCGTCAGCTGTACAAGTACCCCTCTTTACAAGGAGGCTGCAATGCTGCACGAAATTGAGTTCGAGCACATGAATACACGGAATCGTGAGCTTTACTTCAGCACCTCAAATGAGTTAGCTCGTGTCCTCGCACAAAGTAATCCGGTGTATCTGGTGCTCGAGTTGCCCGGGGCACATACACGAGTCATTGTCTGCTTCCCAAAGCCGGGAATGACTCGTGTGTACCACAATGAGATCAAAGCGGAGAATCTGGTCGGCGAACATGACCACAGTTACAACGCCGACAGTCTACCGCCCCTGCGCACCATGAACTACAGATACGGCATGAGACTGCCACCATGGATGTTCAATGGCTGGATCAAGCCCAGAGAGATGATGCTGGAGCTGGGCAGAAATGTTGATGCTCACTACAAAGTCCTGAATCGAGACTGGGGTCACGGTGGAATAATGGTGAGCGTTTTCCGGCGCGAAAAACGCGAGGAGGAGCGGCTCGAGATCCGCAGTTTCGATACCGGTAATGATTTTCATTTTCTTGATAAGTGGTTGAATGACAAAGACATCCATCTTCTTGCCCGTTTCATTCCGGTCAATCCTGAGAATCCCCGACTTTTCTGGAAACCAGACAAGGAAGCCGCCGAGCACAACGTGCGTTAGACCCGGTCATCTGGGTCTTTTTATATAACCTTAAATTCGCGTAATAGTTAAACAGCTTTCTTGAGAATGTCTTTTTTGTAGTGCTTGAGATACGCAACGATTACGAAGGAGAGGATGACGAGGAGAAACCAGGAAGTGATTTTGTTGGTGCTGACAACTTCCCACGCAT